>CAZJOU010000092.1:0-7824 GCA_964547685.1 uncultured Treponema sp.
CAGAAAAACTTTCCGCAATCGTAAAACGTGTAAAAATGAATGCAAGGTGGAGGCACGAATTTATGACGTTAGAAGAGGAAATCGAATTAAGAGCAGAAGATGCAGCTAAAGCAACACGAATTGAAACTGCACGAAAAATGCTAGATGACAATATGAATCCAGAGACAGTAGCACGCTACACTAATCTTCCACTAGAAAAAGTTCTAGAACTGCAAAAACAACTTCAAACTGTAAAAGCGTAATTTTTGGATAAAACTAAATTGCCTTCAGAATGTAATTTAGAAGGCAATTAAAAATACTGAAAAAAAATCTTTCATTTGATAAATATGTATAAAATATTAAAAAAGGTCGTAAAATATGGAACAACTTACACTTAGTGAAGCAAAACGATTAAACGATTCTGTTGTTAGCGAAGAGCATTTGCGTCTTCATGCGGCAAATGTTTCTGCTTGTATGGGAGCAATGGCAAAGCATTTTGGTGCAGACGATGCGGAAGTTGAACATTGGAAAGCAGTTGGTTATTTGCATGATTATGATTACGAAAAGTTTCCAGAGGAACATTTGCAACATACGGAAGAACCTTTACGAGCCGCCGGCGTTCCAAAAGAGGATATTCGCGCAATTTTAAGTCACGGCTACACAATCGTAAATGACGTAAAGCCCGAAACTAATATGGAAAAATCGCTTTTTACAGTTGATGAACTTTCGGGCATTATTCAAGCGGCGGCAAGAATGAGACCAAACGGAATTGTTGATATGGAAGTAAAATCTTTTATGAAAAAGTGGAAAAGCCCGAACTTTGCCGCAAAATGCAATCGCCCGCTAATTCTAAAAGGTTGCGAAATGCTCGGTATGGACATAAAAGACGTAGCCACAATCTGCATCGAAGGAATGAAAGCGCACGCCGCAGAACTTCATCTAACAGCGGAAACTTTGCATAGTTAGAAATGTTTTTGTAAAAACATCGCATAATTTTAATCGCTATTATATAATAAAAACATAGTTGGAGGTAAAAATGTCTCAAACTGATACAACTGCAATAAAAGAAGAAATAGTTGCGTTGCCTTATGAACAGCAATTAAGCATAATTTCATTTGTTATTGATAATTTAAAAAACAGCTATATAGATAAGGATTCTATTATTAGACTTGATGTTCCCAAAAAATACATAGATTCTAAATTAAAAGAAAGTTTTTCTTCTTTAGAGAAGGGTGATGTTATTTCTGAAGAAGAAGTTGAAAATCGATTAAAAGAAAAATTCGCTTTGTAATAGTTTATGTCAGATAAAATCGTAACGATTCATAGAATTTTAGGAGCAACTAGCAATATTCTTGAACATTTAAACGAAAAATGAACATAAAATCCTTCTTAAAACGCGAACCAATGCTTACGGTTTCGCTTGCATTTGCGATTGTTTCTCTTTTTATAACGCCGCCAAGTATGGAACTTTTAAGCGGAATTGATTGGAAAACGCTTGCAACGCTTTTTATGCTTCTTTCCGTTTTGGAAGGTTTTAAAAGCGAAAACATATTTTCGCCGCTACTAAAAAAATGTGCAAACTTAAAAAAAATCCGCAATCTTACGACGTTTTTTGTTTACGGCGTTTTCTTTCTTTCGATGTTCGTA
Source organism: uncultured Treponema sp. (assembly GCA_964547685.1). Classification (GTDB taxonomy): domain Bacteria; phylum Spirochaetota; class Spirochaetia; order Treponematales; family Treponemataceae; genus Treponema_D. The sequence goes on from CAZJOU010000092.1 coordinate 1,627, forward strand.
ACAAACGACGTTTCGTTAATAATTTTCGTTCCGCTAACAATTTTGCTTTTCCGTGCTGGCAAAAAAGAAAAATACATTCTTCCGGTTCTAACGTTCGAAAATATTGCTGCAATTCGTGGCTCGCTTTTAACGCCGTTTGGAAGTCCGCAAAATCTTTATATTTTTAGCCAAAGCAAAATAAACGCCGCTCGTTTTATGCTAATAATGCTACCACTTTGGATTTTTAGTTTTTTTCTTCTATATATATTTATTTTGATTCTTTTTCGAAAAGATAAAAACGAAGAAATAACTTTTGAACAAAGCGAAGTTGCTCCCGACTGGAAGCACGAAAATCGCCCAAAACGCATTTTGTACATTTCGCTGTTTTTGCTTGTAATTTTAACTATTGTAAGCCGCACAACATTTTGGCCGTTTGTAACGCTTTTTGTTTTAGTCGCGCTTTTAGTTTTTGACAGAAAAATCTTGCTTAAAACGGACTACGTTCTTTTGCTAACTTTTTTGTGCTTTTTTGTGTTTTCGTCTTCAATTTGCAGAAATCCGGCAGTCTCCGACTTTTTAAGCAGAACTGTAAAAAATCACGAATATGTTTGGAGCATTTTGCTTAGCCAAGTAATTTCAAACGTTCCGGCAAGCATTGTTTTGTGGCCTTTTACTGGAAGCGAACTTTCTAACTTAAAAGCGCTTTTGTACGGACTTGATAGTGCCGGACTTTGCTCTTTAATCGGGAGCCTTGCAAGCGTAATAAATCTTCGCATTTACAGTCGCGACTTTCCCGGAAGCAAAAACGCATGGAACTTTATTCGCACATTCACGCTAATAAGCCTAGCATTTTTTGCAATCGTGGTTTTTCCGCAATGGTTGTTGATTTGTAAGTTATAATTTAGGTCAAGATTAGTTTTTTTCTGCAAGTCTATTTATTTGCGTTGCAATGTAACCTGCGCCGTAGCCGTTATCTATGTTTACTACGCTAATTCCGTTTGCGCAAGAATTTATCATTGTTAAAAGTGCAGAAAGTCCACCAAAACTTGCACCGTAACCAACAGAAGTTGGCACAGCAATTACAGGAACGCTAACCAATCCGCCAATTACGCTTGCAAGCGCGCCTTCCATTCCGGCAATGGCAACAACGCAGTTTGCTTCGTTCAATAAATCAACTTTAGAAAGCAATCTATGAATTCCAGAAACTCCAACGTCAAAAATGCGTGTTGCTTTGCTACCAAAAAATTCTATTGTTTGCGCCGCTTCTTCCGCAACTGGAATGTCGGCCGTTCCCGCCGTACAAACCGCAACATTTCCAATCAATTTAGTTCTTTTTGTTTTTTCTTCGCTTTTTGCTATAATAATTCGCGAAACTTCATCATATTTTGCATTTGGAAGAACGCTTTTTACAATTTCGGCTTGTTCTTTTGTTGCGCGCGTTCCCATAACTTCGCCATTCTTTTGGTAAAGTCGCAAAAAAATCTCTTTTAAGAACTTGTCTTTCTTACCTTGGCAAAACACAACTTCGCTAAATCCAGTTCGGCGCATTCTGTCCGTGTCTAATTTTGCAAAGTCTAAGTCTTCATAACCATTTTTGTTCATTTTTTTAGAACCTCATTCATCGCTCCAGTTCGGTAACCTTGCAAGTCCATTGTTATGTACGCAAAACCAATTTCTTTAAGTTTTGCCGCAACTTCTTCGTGCAGTAAAAGCAATTTTTCCATTTCGTTTGGTAAAACTTCTATTCGCGCAAGATTTGGTCCGTGAATTCTTACTCTAAGTTGATTAAAACCTTTGTCTAACAAAAATTGTTCCGCTTTATCTACCATTGCAAGTTTTTTTTCGTTAATTTCTTCGCCATAAACAAAACGCGAAGAAAGGCACGCAAACGACTGTTTTTGCCAAGTTGGAAGATTCATTTCTTTAGAAAGTTCGCGAATTTCCGCTTTGTAAAGTTTTGCATATCTAAGCGGACTTTTTACGCCAAGTTCTGCCACAGCTTGCAATCCTGGCCGATAGTCGCCATTGTCGTCCATATTGCTTCCTTCGCAAACATTTTCTATTCCGTTTTGTTTTGCAAGCGCAATAATTTTTGTAAAAAGTTCGTGTTTGCACAAATAACAGCGATTTTTAGGATTATGACGAAATTCTGGAATTTCCAATTCTTCGGATTTTACAACAATTTGCTTAATTCCGTTCTGTTTGCAAAATTCGCTAGCCTCGTCTGCTTCGCGCTTTGGAAAAGCACACGAAGTTGCAGTTACAGCAATAACGTTTTCGCCAAGTTCGTCGTGCGCAACTTTTAAAAGAAACGTAGAATCAACTCCGCTAGAAAAAGCAACTGCCACGCTTTTTAGCGAACGCAAATAAGAACGCAAATTTTCTAATTTTTGATAAAGTTCAACTTTATTGTTTTGTTCAGTTTGTTTCATAGTTTTTTAATGTTAAAAATAAGTAACGTTTTGTTACTAATAATATAAAGGAGCAATCTGCGTTTGTCAATAAAAGAATTTTGTATATTTTTTTTGATTTTTTGGGCGTTGCGCCGCGTCGCGTCGCCGTGCTTTTCGTGGCTACGGCGTCGGGGCGCCTTCGGTGCTTCGCACCCGCTTCGCGGCCACTACAATCACTAACGCATGGAACGCAAGGCTCAATCATCGGAAGCAATCTTTTTACCAACTTTCGTAACGCTTTCCTGTGTTCAACGCAGCAATTTGCGCCATTTCGTTATCAGAAAGTTCAAAATCAAAAATGTTTATGTTTTCCGCAATATGCATCGGATTCGAACTTCCAGGAACTGCAATAAATCCAGCTTGAATGTGCCAGCGTGCAATAATTTGTGCCGCAGTTTTTTTGTGATTTGCAGCAATTTGCAAAATAACTGGATTTTGCAAACTTTGTTTTGTGTGTCCGCGTCCGCCAAACGGATAATAACTTTCTATATAAATACCACGTTTTTTTGCCCAATCGCGAAGGCTTGTATTTTGGTAAAAAATGTGGTTTTCGTTTTGCACAACTGCGGGCGGAACTTCAAAATCGTTTATAAAATGCAAAACAGATTTTTCTGTGTAAAAGTTCGAAATGCCAATCGAGCGGATTTTGCCCGCCTTTTTTGCTCGAATAAGTGCGTTATAAACTTTGTCGTCGCCACTTCCGTGCTGATGAAGCAAAACCAAATCAATGTAGTTCACTTTTAGTTTTCGTAAAGATTCGTCAATATCCGCATCAGGATTTTGGCTCCAAGGGACAACTTTTGTTGTAACAAAAACTTCTTCGCGGCTAACAATTCCATCGTGAATTGCGCGGCTAAGTGCGTTACCAACTTCCGCCTCGTTTGCGTAATATTCCGCTGTATCAATTAATCGGTAGCCATTTTGCAATGCGGAATAAACTGCGTTTTCGCAAGTCGTGCCTGTCAAAGTCCAAGTTCCAAGTCCTAAAACTGGCATTTCGTAGCCAGAGTTCAATTTTACGCGCGGAGCAATTTCTTTTACTTTTGCATTTTCCGCCGCAAACGCAATTCCACTAATCAACATAAAAAAAGTTCCGAAAAATAAAAGTGATTTTTTCATAAGTTCAGAGTCCTTTTACAAAACTTTTAACATCTGCCGTTTCGCCGTGAATTTGGCTTAATCCATTTTTCGTTTTTGCTCCGCGCTCTTCTGCAAGAACTTTTATGTGTTGCAAAGTAATTTCGTTTCCTGTTCCCCAATACGTGCAAAACGGAATTACAGTTTTGCCTTTTAAGTCCGCCTGCAAAAGCCAAGTTTCAACAGGATTTGCCATGTCGCTTGACCAAACTGGCGTTCCAACAAAAATTGTGTCGTAATTGCTTAAATCTGGAACTTTTACAAGTTCACGATGAACGCCATTTTTTATATCTTCTTTAGATTCTTTGTCTGCCGTTGTCATTCCTTTAGAATAAGGCTTTTTTGTTTCAAGTCGAAAAAGACTTGCACCAGTTTCGTTTGCAATTCGTTCTGCGAGTTTTGCTGTCGTTTCCGTCAAACTGTAATAAACTACGAGCGATTTTGAATTTGATGTGATTTGTGCAGATGATTGCGCAAACGCCGCAACTGAAATCGAAAGAATCGCCACAAAGCCAATAATTTTCTTTATAAGATTTTTCATACTTTGCCTCCACAATCAAAAATATAAAACGAAAAGCAGTTTATATCAAAAACTTTGTTTCTATTAAAAAATATGCTTTTTTGGCATTAAAATTACTTTGATTCTTTATTTTTTCGCTTTTCGTTTTTTGGAAACCAGCCGCGTTCAACTCGCTTTGTTTGCTCTTTTAATTCGTGAATGCTCCAAAAAGAAGCGGCACCAATCAATGCAAGAAAAACCGAAATAATTCCACTAGTAAAAACCGAACCAGTGCAAAACGCCAAGCCCAAAACAAGAAAAAGCGGCCAAATCTTTTCCGAAAAATAATATTCGCACTTAACAACAATCGGATGAAAAACGCCAATAATCAAAATAGACAAAACCGCCGTAATAATTCCGTAAAAATTGAACATAAAAAAAGTTTAGTGGAAATATAGGATTTTTTTAATAGCGGAATTTGCGTCGTAATTTGCAAAAAATGTAGTTCGTGCGTCAATTGCAAAAAAAAGCGTTTCCGTCATTGCAATCGAAGCAGAACGCTATTGCAATCGAAGCGAACATAGCGAAACAGAACGTTATTGCGAGCCACTTTCCCCTGTCATTGCGAGCGTAGCGAAGCAATCTCATTTGTGTTTGCAAACATTTCTGAGATTGCTTCGTCGCTTTCGCTTCTCGCAATGACGGTTGCAAACATTTCTGAGATTGCTTCGGCTTCCAGCCTCGCAATGACGGGTACTTTTACGGTGGTTGCTTACGCGCTCTTTGTGGACGATAAACTCAATCACCGCGTGTTTTCTACTTCAAATATTGTTCAAAGAAACTCTGCAATTTGTCCCAAGAAATGTAGTTGCCGTTTCCGCCGTCGTACAAGTCACAGTGTGTCGCGCCTGGAACAATGTAAAGCTCTTTGTTTGACACGTATTTGCTGTCTTTAATCATATCGTTGTAGGCAGTTTCGCCCATATAGCGTGAATGTGCTTTTTCGCCGTGGACAACCAAGACTGCACTTCTAATTTCGTTTGAAAAGCGTAAAATTCTTGTGTTCATCAAAGAAGAAAGTCCCTGAGTTGCCCAGCCGCCGTTAGAGTTCGGGCTGCGTGAAGCATATCCGCGCGGAGTTTTGTAGTAATCCCAATATTGACCCAAAAATTCTGGAACGCCATCGCCTTCTGGACGCTTTTCTGCGACTCCGCCTGCAAGTTTGTAAGTTCCGTTTTTGTAGTCTTCTGTGCGCTGTTTGTTCAAAGCCACGCGAGCGTTGTAACGGCTTTCCTCGTTGTCGTTCGCGTCAAAATATCCGTTGTTCGTAGTGCGGCTCAAATCGTACATTGTGATTGCCGCAGTCGCCTTGATTCTTGTGTCGATTGCCGCTGTGTTCAAAGCGTAGCCGCCCCAACCACAGATTCCGATGATTCCAATTTTCTCCGGGTCAACGTTATCAAGTGTGCTTAAAAAATCAACCGCTGCCTGAAAATCTTCTGTATTAATGTCTGGCGAGTTCACGTTGCGTGGAGTTCCGCCAGATTCGCCGGTGAACGAAGGGTCAAACGCGATTGTCAAAAATCCGCGTTCTGCCATTGTTTGTGCATACAAGCCAGAAGATTGTTCTTTTACTGCGCCAAAAGGTCCACTAACTGCAATTGCTGCAAATTTTGTGGTGGTTGAGCCTGTCGAAACCACCTTTGGCGTGTACATATCCGCTGCGAGCGTGATTCCAAAGTGATTTACAAAAGTGACTTTCTTGTGGTCAACTTTGTCCGACTTGGGGAACGTTTTGTCCCATTTTGATTCAAGTTTAAGTTTTTCCATTTTTACAACTCCTTTCATATTGTTCTTGTTATCTTTCGGTTTTGCCGAAACCGATGCGATTGCAGCAACAGCAACTGTCGCCGCGATTAAAGTTCTGAATGATTTTTTCATAAATTGCTCCTTCGTCATTTGGAATGTCATTATTGAACTAAAATTAGCTGTCATTATCATGCTTGGTTGTTGAGCTTGTCGAAACATGACTCGATAATCTTTTCTTTCCTGCTGACATTCATAAATATAGCGGGGAAAAATGATTATAGCAAAAACTTTGTTTCTATGCTAAAATATGCTTAAAAAGCA
>CAZJOU010000093.1:0-7766 GCA_964547685.1 uncultured Treponema sp.
TTATTTTAGAAACCGTAAAAGATTTGGAAAACTTTTTGCTAAACTTGTAGATTTTTTAATATGTCAAATGTCGAATTTTACTGTATTAGCAAAAATGTACTTGCCTTCGGCGCACTTCGTGGACGGCAAGAATCCGATTATGAAAAACGGCTTCCGCGTTCGTGTAATTGTGGTGGTTGAGCAAGTCGCCCGCTTGCGCGCGAGCGACAGCGAAGCAACCACATAACTTGGTTCTCAATCTACACTTGTATTGCTTTCTCACTTGTGCAGATGTTTTTCAAATCGGAACCTTGCCTCTGTACATTTTTTACTGTTTACGAAGAAAACTCGATATTTGACCTATTATTTTGCATACAGACAAACAGTTAAGCCGAAACTGCTACGGCAACTGGTTCTATTTCTGTTAGATAGCCAGTTCTTATGCAACATTCAAAAAGTTCTTTGCTTAAAAAATCTGTTCTTATATCTTCATAACCATCTTGGTCGCGAACAATGCGAATTACGTAACCATTTTCTTTTTCGCTAATAATTGTCATATAGTCATTTTTGTTTCCAAGACTTTTAAGTGAATAACTTTTCATAAAAATCCTCCCAAAGTTTTTATTCGTGTTGTACTATACTTTTATTTTCGGTATTATTTTTTTTGATGTTAGAAAATTCTTGCTTTTGTGATGCTCATTTTCATTTTATAGAATGTTTAAAACGTGAAAATGTAGAAAATGAATTAAATAATTTTTTTGAATATTACGGTTGCACTTGCGCTCATTCTGTAGAAGAATGGTTTAATCAAAAATTAGCGTTAGAAAAACTTAAAAGTACAACTTTACAAAAAATACATATATTAAAATCTTTTGGGTTACATCCGCAAAATCCAGTTTTAGAAAATGCTGATTTTTTAGAAAATCTTTTAAAAAATGGTGAATTAGACGCAGTTGGCGAAGCGGGATTTGATTTATTTACAGATGAATTTAAAAAGAATATTGAAAATCAAAAAAAAGCGTGGCACATTCAAGTTAGTCTTGCTGCAAAATATAAAAAGCCACTTGTTGTTCATTGCAGAAAAGCAATGAGTAATATTTTTTTGGATATTAACACGCTTTCTAAAGTTCCAGCAGTTTTATTTCATTCTTTTCCTGGTCCAATAGAAGAAGCTAGGTCTGTTTTGTACAGATTGCCAAATGCTTTTTTTAGTTACGGAAAGCAAATTTTAAACGGAAATAAAAAAGTTCTTTCGTGTTTGGAAAATCTTCCGCTAAAAAATATTCTTTTAGAAACGGATTCGCCTTTTCAGCATTTAAAAGATGAAGATTTTACTTCGTGTTCGGAAATTAAAAGAGTTTACGAAGCAGCTTTTAAGGTTCGCCCAGAACTTACAAGCGAAATTTTAAAAGAAAATTTTTTTAGATTGTACGGAATATAAAAGGGGTTTTAGGGGAAAACGAAGTTTTCCCCTAGGCGAATGGGGTAGGGCGCAAACCGAAGGTTTAAGCCTAGGGGCAAGGCTTTGCCCCTAAAATGTTTTTTCTTAAAATGGTTTGTATGTTACACCAAGGCTGAACATAAATAGTTTTTTGCTAAGTTCTGTTTTGTATTCGCCACTAACATAGTAGTCTTCGTTAAAATATTTTACGTAAGTTCCGCCTGCTGTAACTGCAAGTTGTTTAATTGGTTTCCATTCTGCGCCAAAGCCAATTTGGAAGCTGTCTAAAACTGGATTAAAAATGTTGTTTGAATTGTCGGTTGTGCCTTGGTCGCCATAAGCAATTCCTAAAGAAGCAAGCCATTTTTCGTTAAATTTATAGTCTGCACTAACGGAAATTTCAAAAGAGTCGGCATAGTCGTTTTCGCCAAGAATTGAATTTAATTTTGCGTATTTATTAAAGTAGTAGTTAAAACTAGAAGAAATGTAAAGCGGTTCTATTACTTGGTAGCCAACGCCAATGTTTAGCGCGGTTGGTAAATCTGTGCGGAATTTTTGTCCATCTTTAATGGAAAGTTGATTTGCTAATTCTGGGTTTTTTACGTTAGAAACTTCGTATTCTAGTTTTGTTTTTAGTTGAAGTTGAGCGGAAAAATCTAGCGATTTTATTGGTTTTACGTGGATTCCAAAAACTGGGCTTACTCCGAATGCTTTTGCGTCACAACTAAGTTCATCTGAAGTTGATGTTGAATTTAAAAGTGCTGCAAGAGATGGAATTTCATCACTTTCCAAACTTAAAGATTGTGTTGCTTCTAAAAAGCGAACTCCTGCAGAAAAAGAAACTATGTCTTTTAAGTTATATGCTAAACCAACTTGTTCGCCATAAGTTATGGAATTTACTGTAAGAGAATGGTCTTTTGAAATTTTTTGCAAAAGTGTTGCGGCAGTACCTGCATTTGTTGCTGCTGTGGCATAAGTTGTGGCTTTTTCTGTATCGCCGGCAGTTGCATATTGAGTTGCTGCTTCTTTTGCAGATTTTGCTTTTGTTACATAATCTTGTGCCATTCCCAAAAACGCCATAGAAGTTGCGGCTGTTCCTTCTGAATATTCCAAAGTTCCGCCACCTGCGTAAATGCCAAAGTTTGCAAAAATTGCAAAACTGTTTATTTTATAAACAATGTCTGCGTTTGGATAAAGATAAACAAAAGTTTCGTCGTTGTGTTCTGTGCCTTTTGGTAAATTGTCGCCAAAAGCGTCTGTTGCAACTTCGTTTTTGTATTCTTTTATAACAAATTGATTTCCAACTTCTGCGTAAAGTCCGTTTTGCATAAATCCTGTTCCTGCAATATTATAAAAAGCCGCTTCTGGTCGTTCGTGTTCGGTGTTTCGGCTAGGATTTCGTAAATATCCAGTGCTCATATTTGTTTTGTTTTCTATGCCACCCGCAAAAAGAGAAAAAGAGGCAAAAATTGTTGCTAAAAAAGTAATGACTTTTTTCATTGTAGTTTCCTTATTTTAGTTGTTTTTGTTTTTGTAGTGCATTTTGACAAAAGTTGTCAAAATGTCAAATTATAATGTTCGTATTTTAGACATTTTTACAAAAAGTGTCAATTTGTAAAATAGCCGAAGTTATAATTTTTAGAAATTTATAGATTTTGGGAAAAGTTTAATTTCCCGCAGATTCACGAAACTTTGTTTCGTTAGCGGATAAAAGCAGATTTTTTTGTGAAAACAACAAAAATTGACAAACAATGAGGAAGTTCTGTCGATGGAAACATCTGCACAAGTGAGTGAACAACACACGTGTAGAATGAAAAACTAGTCTGGTGGTTTCGATAAACTCAACCACCACAATTGCACGAACGCGGAAGCCGTTTCCAGTCGACAGGTTTTCCGAATTGATTTGTCAATTTTTAATTGCAACACAATTTTTCTGTAGATTCCTGTGTCGAGCACAGGAATGACACGAAAATTCTCAAAATCTATAAATTTATAGAAACAAACAAAATAGAAAAATGCAAAAAAAAAAAAGACTTGCATTTCTGCAAGTCTTTAGCGATGATGGGGCTTGAACCTATGACCTACCGGATATGAGCCGGGTGCTCTACCAGCTGAGCTACATCGCCATACGATGTTTTCAATAATATCAGTTTTTTTGTGGTTGTGTCAACTGCGAAGTGCGTAAAAATTAAAAATTATCGCAATTTTGCGCCTAAAATTTGTTTTTTCGCAATTTCTATAAGTTCGTTTGTTTCTTTTTCGCTAAATGGTAAAATATCGTTAAATCTTTTATTAAGGCAATTTTCATTTACGAATGTTGCAAATTGCCAACTAGCGTCTTTTGGTAAAATATTTGCAATTTCTTTAATATCGCTTTTTGTAACAAGTGTAGGAACTAAAACTGTGCGAAATTCTCGTTTTTCTGGTGGATATTCAGAAATTATTTGTATTGATTTTAAAAGTTTTTCTGTAAAATCAATTTTTAAATTTGTTTTTTGCGGAAAAAAAAGTTCTTGATATTTAGAAGGACTTGTTTTTATGTCCATTGCAATAAAATCTGGCTTTGTTTTAGGATTTTTTATTAGTTCAAAAAGTTTTTCTGGCAAAGTTCCGTTTGTGTCTAGTTTTATTTTGTAGCCAAGCGATTTAGCCGTTATTATTATATCGCTTAAAAATGGACTTAAAAGAGCTTCACCTCCGCTTAAAACTAGTCCACCAAGAACATTTTTTCTTTTTTCTAAATGTTCATAAAGTTCAAAGAGTGAAACTGCATTTTTTGGAACAATTCCATTTGCTAATTCTGCGTTGTAACAATAAGGGCAGCGAAGATTACAACCAGATAAAAAAAAAGAGCAAGAAACAATTCCCGAAAAGTCTATTAACGTTGTTTTTACAAGAATTCCTACAGGACTTTCCAAGTCTTGTTGCATTTTTATGCCCCTACAAGAACGGTTTCAAAAATTTCTTCTAGTTCTTCTACGTTGTGGCCACGCGCAGTTTCGTTGCCATTTTTGTCGTAAACAATAACTGTTGGCGCAGAAAAAACGCCTTTTTCCGCTGCTTCTTTAAGTCCAGCTTCTGAATCTACATCAATCGCTTTTCCTTTTAAGAAAATGTGGTTCATAAAGTCTTTTACAGGTGGGCAGTTAGGACACGTTTTTCTTGTATAAATTTCGTAAAAAGCGTTTTTGTCTTCGCTTTCATTTTGAAAATCATCCTTTTGAAAATCGTATTCATTTTTGTTATTTTTTAAGTCAAAAGAATCTTCTGTTTTTTCTTTATGGAATTCAGAAGTTTCTATGTTGAACATTTTTCTGTGGTCAAATTCGTCGCGCTTTCCTTTATTCCAGTTTCTTACTGCACGATAATATCCAACAATTCGTGAATAAACTTCTGTTTCTGTTCCGTGAACATTTTTTAGTTCTTCTTGTGTTTCTTTTATTTCGCTTTCAATTTCTTCTAGTGTCCTCATGTTGTATTCCTCCCACTTAACCCAATTTGAATTTATCGAACGCTTTATTTACTGTCAATTAAATTTCTTGTTAAAACTTAAAATTTCTTGCTTTTCTTTTTCTAGCGCAAAAAGTTTTTCTTTAAGTTTTTGTTGTTTTTCTGCTTTGCATTTAGGACATTCAAAATGAGTTCCGCTTATATAACCATGAATTGGGCAAACAGAATAAACTGGCGAAATTGTAATGTAAGGAACTTTGTAATTTGTAAAAATTGTTTTTACAAGATTTGCCGTGCTTTTCCAGTCTTTTATTTGTTCGCCAACAAAAGTGTGAAAAACCGTTCCGCCAGTGTAGCGCGTTTGCAAACTTTCTTGATGGTCAAGTGCTTCAAAAATATCGCTTGTAAAATCAATTGGAAGTTGCGTAGAATTTGTGTAGTAAGGTTCTTTTTCGCCACTTGTTATTATATCTGGATATTGCTCTTTGTCGTGCTTTGCAAGGCGGTACGAAGTGCTTTCTGCCGGAGTTGCTTCCAAATTAAAAAGTTCGCCTGTTTCTTCCTGATAGTTTTGTAAGCGTTCACGCATAAAATCAAGAACGTTTTCTGCAAACTTTTTGCCTTTCGGGTCTGTTATGTCTACTTTTAAGAAGTTTAAGCAACATTCGTTCATTCCGCAAAGTCCAATTGTGTTAAAATGATTATCTAGCGTTTTTAAGTAGCGTCTTGTGTAAGGATAAAGTCCGCTATCATAAAGTTTTTGAATTACTTTTCGTTTTATGCAAAGCGAATCTTTTGCTAAATCCATAAGGTGACTAAGGCGAGCATAAAATTCTTCTTTTGTTTTAGAAAGATAACCAATTTGCGGAAGATTTATGGTTACAACGCCAAGCGAGCCTGTAAATTCATCTGAACCAAAAAGTCCGCCACCACGTTTTCTAAGTTCGCGTTTGTCTAGTCTAAGTCGGCAACACATAGAACGGACGTCGCTAGGATTAAGATCAGAGTTTATAAAATTCTGGAAGTACGGAGTTCCATATTGACTTGTCATTTCAAAAAGCATTTTTGCGTTTTCGCTTTCCCAGTCAAAATCTTTTGTTATGTTGTAAGTTGGAATAGGGTAGCCAAATCCGCGTCCGTCGGCGTCGCCTTCTTTCATAACTTGTAAAAAATGACGATTTATCATATCCATTTCTTTTTGACATTCGCCATAAGTAAAATCTTGTTCTTTTCCGCCAACAATTGCTTTTTTATTTTTTAAATCTTCTGGACAAGTCCAATCTAACGTAATATTTGTAAAAGGTGCTTGCGAACCCCAGCGACTTGGAACGTTTATTCCAAAAATGTACGACTGCATACATTGATGAACTTGTTTTTCCGAAAGATTGTCTTTTTTTACAAAAGGCGCAAGATATGTGTCAAAAGAACTAAATGCTTGTGCGCCTGCCCACTCGTTTTGCAAAACTCCAAGAAAATTTACAATTTGATTTACAAGCGTAGAAAGGTGCGCAGCTGGTTTTGAAGAGTTTTTGTCGGAAACTCCGCCAAGTCCTTCTTGAATTAGTTGCCTTAGCGACCAACCAGCGCAATAACCACTGAACATAGAAAGATCGTGAATATGAAATGCTGCATGGCGATGAGCGTCTGCAATTTCTTTTGAATAAATGTTATTTAGCCAATAATTTGCGGTAATTGTTCCAGAATTGTGAAGAATTAAGCCACCTAACGAAAAGTTTACGTTTGCATTTTCGTGAACTCGCCAGTCGCTTTGTGCAAGATAACCGTCCATAGTTCTGTTTATGTCTAACATTAAACTTTTTGTGTCGCGCATTGCTTCGTGTCGCGCTCTGTAAATTATGTACGCTTTTGCAACTTCTACTTCTTTGTTTTCTATTAAAACAGATTCAACAATATCTTGAATTTCTTCTATAGCCGGAATTGAATGTGCGCGGTTTCCTGCCATTTGAACTCTAATTCGTTCTTCTACCAAATCTGTAAGTTTTTCTGCTCTTTCTGGGTCTAAATGCTTTTCTACCGCTTGAATTGCTTTATCGATTGCGTTTTCTATTTTTTTTCTATCATAAGGTGCAACTTCGCCAGAACGCTTTACAACAGATTTTATTACATTTTTTGTTTCCGAATCTGAAGAAGAACCTAAAAACGCCCTCCATTCAGGAAAAACAGATTGCTCAGACATTATTTTTTCTCTCCTTCTACAGATTTTATTTCGTTTATAAATTCATCTAGGCTTTCAAAATGTTTGTATGCAGAAGCAAAGCGAATGTAAGCAACTTTGTCTATTTCGTAAAGTCGGCGTAAAACTATTTCGCCAATTTTCTGAGTTGAAATTTCGCGAGTTGTTCGCGCGCTCATAATTGCTTCGTCTTCTATTTCTAGAACAATGTTTTCTATAGTTCCTGTTGCAATGGAACGCTTTTCAAAAGCGCGACTTATTCCTTTTTCTAGTTTTTGTCGTTCAAATGGTTGTCGTGTTCCGTCTTTTTTTATAACCATAAAAGGTTTTTCTTCTATTTTTTCGTAAGATGTAAAGCGGTAACCGCAAGAAAGACATTCACGTCTTCTTCTTATGCTTTCGCCATTTGCCATTGTGCGTGATTCTATAACTTTATCATCTATGCTTCCGCAATAAGGACAACGCATTTTTCCTCCCAATCACAAATAAATGCAAAAATTTTTAATTAGCCTAAATGTCGAGTTTTAATGTATTAGCAAAAATGTACTCTCGGCAAGAACCCGATTATGAAAAACGGCTTCCGCGTTCGTGTAATTGTGGTGGTTGAGCAATGTCGAAACCACCAAACTAGATTTACATTCCAATTTAATGTTGTTCACTCACTTGTGCAGATGTTTTTCAAATCGGAACCTTGCCTACGTA
>CAZJOU010000094.1:0-7705 GCA_964547685.1 uncultured Treponema sp.
TTATAACTTTTTTTACAAAAACATTTAAAGCAGCCGAAACAGAAAGTCCTATTTTTTCGCAGATTTCCGAAAACTGATTTTTATCTTTTTCATCTAAGCGGATTGTCAAATTACACTGTGCCATACACACCTCTTGCACTAAAATATAATACATTTGCACATATTTTGCAAGCAATTTACACATTTAAAAATCGTCATTGCGAGGAATGAAATGACGAAGCAATCTTAGCAGCTTTTCAAACCTTTCTAAGATTGCTAGCCTTCGGCAACCTTCGGTGCGCTTCGCTTGCAACGACGCACGTTTCGCATTTATAAGAGATGCTGAATTAGAAACGAAGTTTCTTTGTTCAGCATGACGGATGACTTGCTTTTACAAAATGACAAAAACTCTTAAAAATGTCATTTTGACACTTTCGCAAAAATTGTTAAAATGTTACATTTTGAATATGAATACGTTAGTTGCTTTATGTGCCGTTGGTGCAGAAAAAATTCTTGGAAACGAAATAAAACATCTTGGTTACAAATTAAAAGGCAATGCGCCAGGTCGCGTTATTTTCGAAGGCGACAACGACGCAATGTTCAAATGCAATCTTTGTCTTAGAACTGCCGACCGACTTTTTTTACAAATGGCTTCTTTTAATGCAGAAGATTTTGACCAACTTTTTGACGGCGTTTATGCAATTTCTTGGGAAGATTTTTTTAAGAAAGATTCAAAAGTTACAGTTGATAAAGTTCGTTGCTACAAAAGCAAGTTAAATTCCGAACACGCAATTCAGTCAATGGTTCAAAAAGCAATTTACCAAAAACTTACGCAAAAATTTAAAATGTCTACAATGCCAGAAACTGGCGACGAATCTAATGTTCGCGTTTATATGGACCAAAACCAAGCATTAATTTTGCTAGATTTATCTGGGCTTCCGCTACACAAGCGCGGTTATCGCGTAGACGGAGGAATTGCTCCACTTCGCGAAACAGTTGCCGCGGTCCTTTTGCAAGAAATGATGTGGCGCAGAAAAACTCCGCTTCACGACCCTTTTTGTGGTTCTGGAACTATTGCAATAGAAGCCGCACTTTACGCATACAACGTTGCGCCAGGATTTGGAAGAAGATTCGCGCTAGAAAAGTTACCTTTTTACAATAAGCAAAAAGCAGAAGAAATTCGCAAAACCGAAGCGGAAAAAATTCGCACCGATGTAGAAGTTCGCATAACTGGCTCGGACATTTCTGACGAAGCAGTTAGTCGCGCTAAAAAAAATGCGGAATACGCTTGTGTTATGGCAGGAAGAGCGCTTCAGTCTATTGGTAGCGACGCAAAAATTATTCGCCCAGATTTTATTCAGGCAGATTTTACAGAACTTTCTGCGCCTTACGAAACTGGGCTAATTCTTTGCAATCCGCCTTACGGCGAACGACTTGGCGACGAAGAAGAAGCCGCTGAATTATACAAAAAAATGTCTTGTCTTTGGCAAAATTTTAAAGGTTGGGAATTTGGCTTTATTACAAATCAAAAAACATTTCAGGAAAATTTTGGTCATTATGCAAATACATTAAAAAGCATAAAAGCCGGAAACTTAAATACAACTTTTTATATGTACACAAATGCAATTCAAAATAAAAAAAGTGAAAAGGTAAAAAATAATGGCTACAGTTGTTGAACACGACAAAAGGCGCGAAGAAATTCTAGAACGTTCGCTTGATGTTTTTATGGAAGAAGGTTACGAAGATGTAACTTTTCAGAAAATAGCAGACAGATGCGGAATTACGCGCACAACTTTATACATTTATTTTAAAAACAAACGTGAAATTTTTTTGTATAGCATAAAACAATTTCTTTCTACTTTGGAAGAAGTTCTTATTAAAATTGCAACCGACACAACTGTTTCTACAGAAAAAGTATTAAAAGATATGCTTAAATTTATTCTAAAAAAGTGCGAAGAAAACCGCAAACTTTTTGCAATTTTACTTCCTTATTTAGTACAACTTCAAAAATCTGGAGTGAACACAGAAGAACGCGTTATGCGAAGAATTATTCGTTTGCAACATATTTTAAATTGCGTAATTATTCGCGGAATACGCGCTGGCGAATTTAAAAAAGTTAGCGTAAAAGACGCAAATAATATGCTTTACGCAATTATTCAATCCGCAATTTTTAGAATTGCCGTTTTAAATACAAAAGACATTTCGGATAGCTACGGAGCGGTTGATTTGGCTGTTAGCGGCTTACTTTTAGCTGCTTAGAAAGCGTAAGCGAACTTAGCGACTTAAATCGTAAATTGCGCTACTTTTTAGCAAGTTTGTAGCAAAAAAATTTCCCACAATGCTTTTAGCAGAATAGTCGTAATTTCCATTATCCGAAGAAGCGTATTTTACTACAAAAGGTGTTCTTCCATTATCATCTTCGTCTTCTACATCGCCAGTAACTTCAATTTCTGTTATATCTGTCCAATAAACTGTAGTGTAGCGAAGTTCTGAATCATCTTCGGAAGTTTTTCTAGTTTCTACAACATATTGACCTACAATTCCGTTTATTGTAATGCTTTTATTAAAATAGCCAGTTGTAAGCGTAGAAGTAAGATTTATTGCTGTTGAAGCATTTGTGTAAGATTCGCCTGCGTCAGAAACTAAATCAAATGTTGTTGTTGTAGAACCGTTACTTACAACAAAGCAAAGATTATAATCAGAAATGTCAGACGGAACATCAATAGAAGCAGTATCACCGTCTGTAGAATTTACTAGCGAAAGACTTGCACTAGTTTCTGAATATTCAAAACTAACAGTAGTTACATTAGTAGTTGCACTTATTTCTGGTTTTGGAACATCATCAGATGTTGTGTAAGTTGATGTTGCAGTAATTGCATCTGACCAATCTGTAGATTCATATTCGTTTAAAACTTTATATCTTGCGCAATATTGATATTCTATGCCACTTACCGTAAAAGAATCTATAAAAGAATAAGTTTTAGAAGTTTCCGAAGCAGGAATTATTTGACCAATATTTTTTGCTTCATCATCATCTTCATCTGCTACTTTTCTAAAAATGTTTATGTAGTCAGAATTTTCTTTATATGGAACGGCAAGAATAATAGAATTATTTTCTGAAACTGCACTTATAATTCCAGCATCGTCGTCAACTTCGGAACAAGAAAAAAACAATATTGAAAGCAAAGAAAATAAAAAAGCCGTAAAAATCTTTTTCATAAAGAAAACCTCGTTTCTATTATCGGAAGAATAAGAAGAAATCTTTAACTTAATGCGTAAACCGCAACAGTTTTTGTTAAAATTGTAACAACGGTTCCGTCTGCAAGATTTTCTGGATTTTCTGCAAATTGCTTTCCGTCTGTAACAAGATGCCAAGTTCCTTTGCCATTTAATTCAAGTTTTACGTCCGAAGTAAACGGATTTGCTATAATCAGAATTTTTTTCCAAGAATCGCCACACTTTTCGCCATCAAGGGTCCAAGCAAGAACTTGCTCTGGAAGTCCAGCCGCTTTGTTGTCTATAAAATGCAAAACTTTTTCGCACTCTTCTGATGTAGAAAGTCTAAATACAGGATGCGCTTTTCTAAGTTTAATAAGATTTTTTACGTAATTTACAACGTCTTTTTTTTCTGCGCAACGTTTCCAATCAAGGTTGTTAATTCTGTCGCAAATATTATAAGTATTTCGCAAAATAACGTGGCGGCCATCATCAGAAACTCCGTAATCATAAAAAATTTGCTTTGTTGCTTTTATGTCTTCTGGAACTTCTTTTGTTCTACAAAATTCCATTCCCGCATGCAAAATTGGGTAACCTTCTGACAAAATTACAAGCGAAATTGCCATTTTTTGCATTTGATCAAGATATTCTTCTGGTTTGTCTTGTTCAACCATAAAAAGTTTATCGCGCAAAGTAATATTATCGTGAATTTCTGTGTAATTTACAGAAAGCCAAGTGTTGTTTCCCCACGGTTTTGGAGCAGCAGTTCCTTCTATTTTGTCATATTCAATTTGTGGATGTTTTGTTGCGCCAACAATTCCAAACTTAACCGCTTCGCGTCTAGTTCCGTCGTGAACAAAACCTTTTTGCTTATCGTCAAAAATTGGGCCTTTTATTCCACAGCGCATTGCATCGTTAAAAAAGCCAATTCCGTTAAGTTTTTCGCAATTAACTTGGCTAGCTCCTTCAAATTTTCCAGCTCTGTACATATCCCAGCCTTCGCCGTAAATAAGAACATCATTTTTTATTTTTCGCAAAGTTTCGCCAATTTCGTTCATTGTGCCAATATCGTGAAGTCCCATTAAATCAAAACGGAAGCCACAAAGTTTATATTCTTTTAGCCAAAAACTTAAAGTATCTACCATATATTTGCGAAACATAGAATGTTCGCTTGCAGTATCTTCGCCCGCGCCAGAATAACCTTCTACGCGATAAAAATAACCAGGAACGCTAGTTTGAAAAGCATGATGAATTCCGTCATTTACGTGATTATAAACAACGTCCATAATTATTCCAATTCCTGCATCTGCGTAATTTTTTACAAGTTGCTTAAATTCTTTAATTCTAACCAAACCATCGTAAGGATTCGTTGAATACGAACCTTCTAGACAAGCGTAATTTTCTGGATCATAACCCCAGTTAAAGTTTCCGAACATAACTTTGTTCTTTACAAGCGGGTCATTTACAGTTTTTTCATCAACGCTTCTAAAATCAAAAATTGGAAGAAGTTGAACGTGCGTAACGCCAAGCGATTTTATGTGGTCAAATCCTGTTGGAACGCCATTAAAAGTTGTTCCGCTTTGCGCCGCTCCTAAAAAAGTTCTTTGAATTGCTTTATCGCCATTCCAATTTGGGCTAGAAGTAATGTCTGCAACGTGCGCTTCGTAAGCAATTACATCGCTTGCACTTTTTACGCAAGGAACTTTTACATTTTCCCAACCAGTCGGATTTGTACGTTCCATATCTACAACCATAGAACGTTTGCCATTTATTCCGCACGCTTTTGCATAAGGGTCAGAAGAAGTTTGTTCAACGCCGTGAACTAAAACCGTAAATAAATAATATTTTCCGTGCAAATCGCCTTTTACAGTTTTTTCCCAAACTCCAAGTTTTCCATTTTCTTCAAGACGATTTAACTTAAAAGTTTCGTCTGCTACGGAATTTTCGCCGTCAGAAAATAGCGAAACCGAAACAGATTTTGCAGTTGGTGCCCACAATCTAAATGTTGTTTCTGTTTTTTTATAAATTGCGCCAAGTTCAATATTTGTGTGATATTTTTGTTCAAATTTCTTTGAATCAAAATACCATTCAAGCGCAACTGTATTTTCGCCACCACAACATTTGCTATTCAATCTTTTGCTTTTTATAAGATTAAATAAATAGTCTTTTTTATGTTCTGCGCCACAAAATTCATTGTTTAAATTTTGTTTTTCAAAAGGAAAAGTTATCCATTCTGCTGGAGTTCCAAATTTTTCAAAAACAGGATGTTTTTCTGCTTTTCGCAAATAAGTTGCTGGCGTAGAAATTTCGTATTGTTGATTTGGTTTAATTTTTTTGCCATTTATTGTAAGTTCAGGAAAATTTTTTGCAGAATCAAGATTTTTTACAATCCATTTTACTTTGCATTTATATTCGTTTCCTTTGCGCTTTATTTCTATATCAAAATCCCAATCATTTCCAAATGGAAGACTTGCTTTTACGCTTTTGCAAGAAACAGGAAGACATGGATTTAACTTAATTCGCTTTTCAACCAAAATTGGATGAAAACCAATTAAATCCATTGTTATGCTACGATTAAATTCTGCAAGCGACCAAGCCTGACTAAAAGTTCCAGAAAGTTTAGGATTTCCGTTTTTATCTGGACGAGCGTGAATATTTTCGCTTAAAGAACCAACACAACCGCAATCAAAAATCATCTTTGAATAATTTTGCAAAATTGCTGCTGCTTTTTCCGAAAGAATTCCATTTGAACTTAAAGCGCAAGCCGTAACATAAGCGCCAGTATTCCATTCCCAAATTGTTCCGTTATGATAAGCCGCATCTTTATGATACCAATTTGGATTTTCGTGTTCTGCGTGAAAAAGCGGATCTTCTGGACTTAAACTGTAAAGACCAAATGGATTTACAAGTTCACGTTCTGTATTTTGAATAATTTTATCCGCAATTTCTTTTGTTACAAAATAATCTTCTGGTTTTAAGTCTAAAAGAGAAGGCGTTGTAAACGTAAAAAGTTGATTTGGACGAACTCGCATATCTTTAATCCATTCGCCATAACCGCCTTCTGGCAAATGGTCTGCAAGTGCGTTGCAATCCGAATTCCAAAAATATTTTATAAACGAATCTTTTACGCGTGCAGCAATAAAATCGTAACTATCCGCCTTTTCGTTATTACACAAAAGTCGCTGAATTGCTGCGCCAATTTTAAGAGCCGTAAACCACAACGCTTGAATATCGTTTGCTCTGTTTCCGCGCGGCGAAATTGCTTCGTTTCCTTCTATTCGCGCGTCCATCCAAGTATCTGCATCGGCGTGCATTAAAAAACCGTGTTCATCGCAACGATTCATTTCTGATGAAAGCGCAATATCAATAGTTTTTTCTAACTCTTTTATAATAGAAACGTCGCCAGAATATTGAACGTATTCCCAAACTGCGCGAATAAACCACAAAGTTCCGTCCGCTGTGTTGTAAATTACGTCTTTTTCGTTTCGATAACGATTTGGAATTCGCCCATAAGAAGGACTATCTTTATTTAAATCTTGAAATCCTGCAAAACCGAGCAAAACGTTTTTTGCATCTTCAAAACAACCAGAAATTAAAAGAGTTCCGCAAAGTGCAATAAAAGTGTCGCGTCCCCAATTATCTCTAAACCAAGGAAGTCCCGCCCAAATTCCGCGATAATTACTTTCGTGGTCTTTTGTAGAAAGAAGCCAAGCACTAAAGCGCGACCATTGAATTGATTCGTTAAATTTTTTATCGCCAAAATCAACAGAAAATTTCGCAAGAAAATCGTCTATTTTTTTTATGTGAACATTTATTCCGTTTTCTTTTACAAGTTGAATTACTTTTTGAATTGCTAAATTTTGGTCTTTTTCAAAAGTTACATAAAAACCAAAATCCAAATCAACTTTTTCAGAAGAATTTAAAGATTTTTTTGAAATTTCAATATTTTTTTCTTTTACTAAATAATTAAAATCAAAATTAGATGCAATCGCAATTCCTAAATTGTTTGAAACAACTTTTATTCCGTCAATTAAATTTTCTTTCCATTCAACATTTTGAATTTTTTGATTTTTTAGTTCGCTTAAATTATTAGTTGAAGAAGAATTTTCTAATGGCAAAGTTTCTGCAAATTGCAAAGTTGGCAAAATATCTAAAATTTCTACAGTTGAATTTGATGATAAAAAAAATGCTTGTTCGTCTAAAAGCAAAGAAACTTTTAAAAAAGATTTTTCGAAAAGTGCCTTAAAGCCATAAGGATAAACTTCTATTTCTGTTGAATTCAAAAGATTTTTTCCGTCGCAAGTAAATCCAGATAAATATCTTGTGTTTTCGCGAAAATATCCATTGTCATTATTTTGATTTGCAAATAAGAATTGAAAATATCCGTTTTTTCGGTCTGTCCAAGCAATTCTTCGCCCAGAATCTGGCTTTATTTTGATAAGCATAGTGTAAAGTCTACACGAATAGAAAAAATTAGGCAATTAGGAAACGAAATTACATCCTGTAATTT
>CAZJOU010000095.1:0-7675 GCA_964547685.1 uncultured Treponema sp.
TTTATTCAAGTTCGCTTTCGTATTCGTAATCAAGTACATCTTCTGCTCCTGCCGTCATATTTGTTGTATCGGTTTGTTGCAAAGAATTTGCTACATCTTCCAAAAGTTTTCGTCTTCGTTCTGCTTCTTCTGCTTGGCGTTTTGCTTCTAACGCTTCTTGTTCCGCTTTTTGTCGTGCAAGTTCTTCCTGAAGTCGCTTATTTTCTTCTTCCAAACGTTTTTGTTCTTCTGCAAGTCTAACGGCTTCTTCTTCTTCGCGTTGAATTTCTTGTTCCAAATAAGCAATTAATCTGTAAATTTCTGGAGTTTGCGGATCGTCTGGCTGTTCAGCAACAAAACGCTTGTAGTCAACAAGACAATCTGAATATTTTTTTAGCATAAGACGCGCATTTGCTCTGTTTAAAAGAGCTTCGTAAAAATTTGGAGAAGCCGCAAGTGCCAAAGAATAACAACTTTCTGCTTTTGAATAATCACCAGAAGAATATGCAACGTTTCCTTCGTTAAACAAAAGCAATTTTCTGTTAGAAACTCCGGCTTTCATTCCTCTTTCAAATGCGTCTATTGATTTTTCATATTGTCCAAGTTGAAAGTACGAAAGACCAAGAAAATTATAAGTATCCGAAGAAACATTTCCGCTAGAAATATCTTTTTCCAAAAGCGGAACTGCAGCTCCGGGATTATTCGTTTTAAATAGTTTTTCGCCTTCTGATTCTGCAAAAATACAATAAGAAGCGAAAATAAAAATCATCGTAAAAAATACGTTTTTTGTCATTACTTACATATTAACACATAAGAGACTAAAAAGTAACTGGAATTTTTACTAATTGCGTTCATAAAATATCTTTATAAAAAAATCTCTATCCACTATTCAAAATTTAGATTATAATAGAAACAATTATTTTGGAGTTTTTATGATATTCGCGCTTTCCATTGTGTTTTTAATTTTTATTATCAGTCTTATTGTCGTTATTGTAAAAATTGTTGCTACGCCAAAAAGACTAGAAGGTGTAAAAAAACTTCTAAAGCAAGGAAAAAATCAAGCAGCGGCAAAACTTGCAAAACAAATAATTACAAAAGACCCTCAAAATTACGCTGTTCACTATTATCTTGGAAAAGCATATTTAGCAGATGGAAGAGACGAACTTGCTTTAATGGAATTTAAAACCGTAAGCGAACATGCTTTGTTCAGTTCAGAACTTCCAGAAATTCCGTTCAGAAAAGAATTTTCTGAACTTTTAACAAAATACAATCAAAACGAAGCCGCACTTAAAGAATGTATTCTTCTTATAAAATTAGATCCAACAGACGCGTCTAATTATTTTAATGCCGGAAAACTTTACGAAAAAATTAATAGAAAAGACCTTGCGCTTGCCGCTTACAAAAAATGCGTAAAAATTGAACCAAAAAATGCAAAAGCACACGCTTCTTTAGGATACATTTTATTTTTGTCAAAACAACTTTCAGAAGCAAAAAAAGAGCTTGACCTTGCAATTCGCTTAAATCCAGAAGAATATTCTTGCTATTACTATCTTGGAAAACTTTTAAAAGATGCAAAAGACATTGGCGGTGCCGTAAAAGCATTTGACAAAGCGCAACGCGATAACGAATTTAAGCAAAAAGCACTAATAGAACGAGCAACTTGCTATATGATGGCAAATCGATTAGACAATGCACAAATTGACTTACAAAGAGCAATAGAATTAGATAAATCTGGAACAAAAAATGACACACTTTATGCTCGCTACTTTTTAGCGGCTTGCTACGAAAAAAACAGAAAAATTGATAAAGCCATAGAACAATGGGAAGCAATTTTTAATGTAAACAGACAATTCCGCGATGTAGGCGCAAAACTTTCCGAATACAAAGATTTGCAAGCAAACGATAGTTTAAAAGATTATCTTACTTGTTCAGACCAAGAATTTATTGAAATTTGCAAAAATATGACACAAAAAGCATTAGGAATGAACGCTGTTTCTGCAGAACACAAAAAATTTGGAGCGCAAATACTTGCAACAGAAGCAAAAGATGGCGACTGGATGAATGTTAGAAAACAAACTTTTCTTTTGCGCTTTTACAGAGAAGTTGAACCACTAGAAGACGCTCCTGTTCGCGAATCTTTAGACGATGCAAAATCTTCTAATTGCACAAAAACTTATCTTTTTGCAAGTTCTGGTTTTACGCGAACTGCGCTTGCTTTTGCCGAAAATCGTCCTATAGAATTAATTGGCAAAGAAAAACTCCAGCAGCTTCTTGAAAAAGCGGCAAAGGCTGGTAAATAGTGAAAATTTTATGCGTTTCCGATCAAATAGATCCACTTATTTATAATCAGAATGCTCAGAAAAATTTTCCTGATGTAGATTTAATTCTATGCGCTGGCGATCTTCCTATGGATTACGTAGATTTTATTGTTTCTGTATTTAATAAGCCAACCTATTTTATATTTGGAAATCACGACTTAAAAGAGTTTAAATACTATCACGGAAATATGACGCCACCGCCACGTGCTTCTACTTCTGCGCAATCAACTGCGTCTATAGAAGTTCATTTTGAATCTCTTTCAGACGACCATCACCACGGAGCAATTTACGCAGGATTTAAAAATCTTCTTATAAAAAAATTTAAAGTAATAAATAAAAAAGGAAAGACAACTCCTTTGCTAATTACAGGAATTTCTGGTTCTATACGCTACAACAACGGACTTTGCCAATACACAAATTCAGAAATGTTTTTTCATCTTTTGGCTCTTGTTCCGCGTCTTTTATTAAATAAAATTCTTTACGGAAGATTTATAGATATTTTTCTTACGCACGCAACGCCATATCACGTTCACGACCACGACGACCCTTGCCACGTAGGTTTTAAATGTTTTAATAAATTTATAAAAATCTTTAAGCCAGAAATTATGGTTCACGGACATATTCATCTATATGATAACCGTGAAGAAAGAGTTTCTAAATATGAACAAACAACTATTATAAATGCGTTTGCTCATTATGTTTTTGATTTTAATACAGACAAATCTGGAGATAAATAAAAATGCTAGCAGAAGCAGAAAGTGATTTTACAAAAGCAAGAAATAAGGCACTTTTTAACGAAATACAACATCTTCTTGTGCCAGAAGAAACAAAAATGATTTCTTTACACGCTGTACGAAAAGCCTTAAAACCAGAATCAGAATCGTACTTAGGAATGAAAGTTATTCCTGTAAATAAAATTGTAGGGAGCGAAGGTCGCTACAAAGATTTTGACAATCAATTTTTTCCAAAACGTTCTGTAGAACGCGAACGCTGGGAACACGTAGACGAAGCGTTAATCAAAGACGTTGTTTTGCCTCCAATAAAAGTTTACGAACTTGGCGGCCTTTACTTTGTACGAGACGGAAACCACAGAGTTTCTGTAGCGCGCGCAAAAGGCGTAGAATTTATAGATGCAGAAGTTGTTTCGTTAAAAACAGAAATAAAATTAAATCCTGTTCGCACACTTTCTGGAATGATGAAACAAATTATTGCCTACGAAAAAAGAAATTTTTATTTTGAAACAAATTTTGGCGATATTACAGACTATTGGATTTTAGATTTTTCCACTGCCGGTCAATATGATGTTATATATGAACATATTTTAACGCACAAATATTTTATAAATCAAAATAAGACAGAAGAAATAAGCATGGAAGAAGGAATTACATCTTGGTTTAATAACGTTTATCTTCCTGTAATACAAACAATAGAAAAATATAAAATAATGAAATATTTTAAAAAGAACACAATTTCTGATCTTTATGTTTGGATTATAAGATTTTACGATGATTTAAAAAAACGTTTCGGAGATAATCTTCCATTAGATTCTATAGTTTACGATATAAAACGTGAAAAAAAATTTTCTTGGCTAAAAAGTCTTAAAAATTTAGAAAAACGATTACTTTTAAAGAAAGAAATTAGTAATTTTTCGCACAAAAACGACAGATAATAAAAAAAATATATAAAAAAATTGACGATGAAATATTTCAATGTTAAAATTACATAAAGTCGTCAAGGAAAAATTTAGGAGCTTGATTTGAATTCTATTGATTCTTTTGTAAATGTACCGCTTCTCATTGCAGCCGCAGCTGGCCTTGTTCTTTTTATTTTGCTTTTAATTGCTAAAATTAGGAACACAGCAAAGGTTAGTTTTGTATATTTTCCTGCAATCGGAGTCCTTATCGCTGGCTTAGTATACACGTACTTTGACCATAAACTTTTTTACATTGCTATTACAACAATAGTTGTAGAAGTCCTTTTGCTAGCCTACGCATTTGTTCTTGCAGTTGCAGATCCAGAAAAACAAGCGGCTAAAAAAGCAAAGAAAGAAAAAGAGGAAGAAGAAGCTCTTCATCCAAATGAAGTTTCTAAAGAAGCACTTACCGCTTTGGAAACTAAATATAAAACTGTTATTGAAGATGACAATGAATTAACTGTAAAAGCAGCAAGTTTCTTTACAGAAGAAAATGCGCTTTCTCAGTTCCTTGAATATTTTAACAAACTTATAATACAAAGAACTGCCGCAGACGGAAGCGCAATTCTTGTATTAGACGAATTTGACAACATTCTTGCTGTAAAAGCTATGAACGGAGTTTTTCCACCGCCGTACAAAATTCCAGAAGATATTCCGCATAAACAATTACGCATAGAAACTAACTTTAAATATTCGCAATATCCACTAGAAGGCAATGTTTTTGGCGACTTCTTTACAAAAGGCGTTGCAGAAAACATTACAAATTCTCAAAAAGATAGCAGAATATTTAAAAACGGACCAGAAGACTTTTTGCGCGTAGGTCCATATATGTTCATTCCTGTAAAGCAAATGGGCGAACCTGTTGCTCTTGTAGTTCTTGCGCGAAAGCCAGATTCAGATCCATTCTCTAAAAAAGAATTTGAAACTGCTTGCAATCTTTGCGAAGGCTTAGCAACTGCACTTACTCCATTAAATAGTTTTATTTCTTACGCAGAACATGCTGAACTTACAAAAGAAGGCGACATTGCTTCTAAGTTCCAAAAAACGCTTGTTCCAGAAAAAATTCCTGTTATCAATAAACTTTCACTTGGTAAATATTCGTTAAATGCAGAAAACGTTTGTGGCGACTATTACGATATTATTCCTTCTAGAAAAGATAGAATTACATTTGTTATGTCAGATGTTGCAGGCAAAGGTATGAATTCGCTTGTAATTATGATTATGATTCGAGCAATGATTAGACTTGTTGCAAACACAACACAAAATGCTTCTACAATTCTTGAATGGGTAAACAAAGCAATTTGTTCAGAAAAAAATAGTATGGACCACTTTGCAAGCGTTGCTTTAATAAATTACAATAGTATTGATGACACTGCACAAATTTCAACATCTGGAATTAATCCTGTTTTGTTGTATTCTGCGCAAGACAATTCTATAAAAAAGATTTCTACAGATTGTGAACCTATTGGCGTAGAAAAAACAACAGTATACAAAGATATTGATGTTAAGCTTAATACTGGTGATATTCTTATAACTTGTACCGATGGATTACTTGAATGTCTTGACGAAAGAGGTGTACAATATTCATTAGACAATTTAACAAAGGTTATTCAAGCCAACTGCAAGTTGAATGGGAAAGACATTGCAGCAAAGGTTAAAGATAATATTAAAAAATTCTGTGGTGGGACACAGCAATACGACGATCAGAGTTTGTTGGTCGTAAAAATTCAGGGATAAGGAGTACCTTATGGAACTTAAAATAAGAAAAAATGGAGATGTCTACATTATCGACGTAAACGGCGAAATGGATCTTTACAATTCCTACAAACTAAAGGAACTTGTAATGAAAATGATTGAAAAAAATGTAAAAATCTTCATAATTAATCTTGAACAAGTTGACTACATCGACTCTTCTGGAATTGGTGCGTTAATTTACATTTGTTCAACAATCAAAAAAATGAACCTAAAACTTTCGATTTCGAACATTCATGGTTCTGTAAAAAAGGTTATTGAGCTTACTAAGCTTATGGGCTATTTCCCTATTGCCAACAGTGTAGAAGAAGCACTTTTAATGGTAAAAGAATAACCAAATTTTCCAATTACTCTTGAAGATAAGGAGATTTTTATGGACGAACCAGCTATAAAAGAATTGCGTTCTGACGACAATGACCCATTGTTCGATAAGACTAATATGCTTAAGAAGGAATTTCCTTCTGATTTTAGACAAATTAGATATTTTACACTTTTGATTGTTCAATCAGCTCCATCTGAAATAAAAGAACTTAATCTTCTTGAACAGCAGATAAGCGAAGTAATCAAAAATGCTGTAAAACATGGAAATCATTGTGATATTAATAAAAAAGTAACAGTATGGTATTCATTTAGCCCTACTCATGCGCACGTTATAGTTCAAGACGAAGGCGAAGGTTTTAAAGATCTTGAAAAATGGAACGAATTTAACAGAAAGCGACTTTCTTGTTTGCATGCTAATAACTACGAAGAATTAGCAAATTATGTATCGTTCAAAACAAAAGAATCTGATGCGCAAGATGGCGGAAACGCTTTGTTTGCTGCTCTTGAATATTGGAACGGCGGCTTTGTATACAACGGAAAGCGAAATGCTGTTGCTATGTTAAAGAAATTTCAACAAAAATCACGCTAATTAATAAAAAGGCTGTCTAGAATATTTTTAGACAGCCTTTTTAGTTTAAATTTCAGAAGTTGGAATATAATAAACACTTCCGCAATTTTTACAAACAATTTCTAACGGATTAGGTCCGTTCTTTTTTATGTCTTCTATTTGTTCTTTTGGAAAATGCTTTATATATTGTAAATATTTTTCTTTTGAACAAGGACAATCAAAAGTTACATTTCTGCGAACTGCAATAACTGGTTTAAATTCCCTAAAAAGTCCGTAAACAAGATCTTCTATTGTTCCGTTTTCACTAAACCATTGACCAATAGATGGAGCCGTTTTAAACGCTAATTCTGCGCGCGAAATCAAATCTTCATCAGATTTTTTATCTGCAGAACTAGATTTTGCCGCACCACTTCCGCGTTTGCCTCCTGTTTCTGGCATAATCTGAAGAAATAGTCCGCCTGCGCCAACTACTCTGCCCTTTTTATCTAGTTGAATTCCTGTGTTAAATGCAGTAGAAAGTTGTTCCGACTGATTATAATAAGACGCTAAATCTAACGCAATGTTTCCAGAATCAACAGCAACAGAACTTGTATACGGATTTTTGTCGCCTTCGTGAATTGTAGAAACAGAAAGTGTTCCGTTTCCTAAAAATGGCTTTAAATTCCAGTTTTCAAGCGGTTTTTCTACTGGAATATGCTCGTTAAAAAGGTAACCGCGAACAGAGCCTTTTGAATCTACTTCTACAGAAAATCCTTTTGCTGGTCCGCTAACTTCATAACGAAAAGTTGCGTGTTCTTTGCCTTTCATAAGAGGAAGCATAAGCGCGCCGCAAAGTGCTGCTTGTCCAAATATCATTGTTTCTAAAATGCCAAGATTGTGTTGGGCGCGCGCTTGATTTACAAATCTAGTTCCGTGAAACAGTGCTCCACGAATTCGCCCTTCTGCCATTACAAAAATAGCCATTTCGTCTTTTGGAAGTTTTTTTATGTGTTCTAATAATTCCAAATCTTTTATTTCTGCTTTTATCATAATTTAAATTTAACT
>CAZJOU010000096.1:0-7615 GCA_964547685.1 uncultured Treponema sp.
TTAAGTCTTTGTAATACTGGCGTAAATACGCTAAAACTTTACGCTTTGGAAAAATTTGTAAAAGAATTTCCAAAACAAAAAGTTAATATGACTTGCGCAGAATTTCATCAAAAACTTGATGAATTTGAAAAAATAAGTTCGCAATATTCTGTTTTAATTTTAGGTTTTGCGTCTGCCATTGCTTGTTGCGGATTTACTTTTTTGCTAGGTGGCGGACTTTGGGAAATGCTACTTGCATTTATTGGCGCAGGAATTGGAAACGCTGTTAGAAATTTGCTTATAAAAAAGAAATTTACTCTTTTTATGAATGTTTCTATTTCTGTTGCGGCGGCTTGCTTTTCTTACGCAATTCTTTTTAAGGTTTTGCAATACTTTTTTAATATTGGCTATGTACATCAGGCTGGCTACATTTGCGCAATGCTTTATATAATTCCGGGCTTTCCATTTATAACGTCTGGAATTGACTTTGCAAAATTAGATTTGCGTTCTGGAATTGAACGTCTTATGTACGCGGTAATTATTATTTTGGTTGCAACGCTTTCCGCTTGGATTTTGGCGTTAATATTAAACTTAAAACCTATTGATTTTGAACCTTTGCAAATTGGTGTTTGGCAAAAAATAATTTTTAGGCTTATTGCAAGTTTTTTTGGTGTTTTTGGTTTTTCTTTGATGTACAATAGTCCTGTAAAACTTGCGGGAACGGCGGCTTGTATTGGTGCTATAACAAACACTTTGCGACTAGAACTTGTAGATTTATGCGCTTTTCCGCCGGCACTTGCGGCTTTTTGTGGTGCGTTTATTGCGGGGCTTTTAGCGTCGCTTTTTAAGAAAAAAATTGGTTATCCGCGAATTTCTATAACAGTTCCTTCTATTGTAATAATGGTTCCGGGACTTTATTTTTACAAAGGAATTTACAATTTGGGAATAATGTCGCTTTCGGAATCTGCGTCTTGGCTTTCTGCCGCAATTTTAATAGCGTTTTCGCTTCCGTTAGGACTTGTTGCTGCTAGAATTTTAACGGACCGTTCGTTTAGGCACAGTTCGTAGCAAAGTTTGTAGCAAAATGTTGCAAAAAAAGCCGAAAAAAGCCAGTTTGAAAATGTAATTGTAAATGTAATTTGACCTAACTTCTAAATAGGTGTAGAATAAGAGAATAAGGTAAAAAGTAACGGAGTCTGCCTGTATGAGTAATAACGACATTGTTCCTGGTTTTGATGACGAAAAAGATGACAGTTTAAGAATTTCTTTGGAAAAAATTGACTCACTACAAAATGGGCTTCGTGTTTATTTAACTGGATATATTGACACATACAATTCTAGTTTTTTTCAGAAGAAAATTACAAAAGTTATAGATGCTGGTTTTATAAATTTAATTTTTAATTGTTCTGCATTAAATTATGTTTCTTCTACAGGAATTGGTTCGTTTACTTCGTTCTTAAAAATGTTAAAACCAAAAGGTGGCGACCTTGTTCTTTTGGAAATTCAGCCAAAGGTTTACGAAGTTTTTCAGTTGTTAGGATTTTCTCAGTTTTTTAATATTAAAGATTCTGCCGAAGATGCGCTTAGCGTTTTTCATCAGGGTGAACCGATTGTAGAAAACGTTTTTCCAAAAGTATTTTCGTGCCCAACTTGCAACAAACGTTTAAGAGCAACTCGCGCTGGTCGTTTTAGATGTTCTGAATGTAAGTCAATAATTTCTATTGACGACAAAGGCACTGTTTCTTTAGGTTAAATTAAGTATTTATAACGAAATACGCAAAAATATTCACGAATAATTCACGTCTTATTCACAAGTTATCCACCGATTTTTTTAATAAAAATGTGTTTCTTGTAATTCTTGGTATTATTTAGAATTAGAAAATAATAAAAATTAATCATCTAATTACTTGTATTATAATAAATTACGCAAAATAACTATAATCTTATAGAGAAAAAAAATAAAAAAAATTTTTAAAAACCTATTGACTAAAAGTTATCCACAAGTTTTCCACAGACGAATATAATAGGCGATTGCCGTGTCAAGCACGGCAATGACAATATTTTCAAAATAATAAAAATTGTCTGTGCGTAGCGCACACTTGAAACGCAAAGGCTACGTTTAGTAAAATAGCAATATGCCCGCAGTTAAAGTTAGCAATTTAGTTTTCTCTTATGAAGGCTCGGAAACAAACGCAGTTAATGACATTAGTTTTGAATTAAAAAATGGTTCTTATACAGTTCTTGCCGGAAAAAACGGAAGCGGAAAAAGTACGGCTGCAAAAATTATTGCGGGAATTTTGGCTCAAAAAAGTGGTTCAGTTCAAATAGAAGACGAACTTAGAGTTGGAATAATTTTTCAGTCGCCAAAAGACCAAATTATTTGCGGAATTGTTTTTCAAGATACAGAATTTGGACCAAAAAATCTTGGATTTTCAAAATCGGAAGTTGAACTTAATTCTATAGAAAGTCTTAGCGTAACAGGAATGCTAAGTTTTGCGAATCACAAAACAATGAATCTTTCTTTGGGACAAACGCAAAAAGTTGCTTTAAGCGGAATTCTTTCTATGGATCCGGATATTTTAATTTTAGACGAAGCACTTTCTATGTTAGATCCGCCATTTCGTGAAGAAATGTACAATCTTATAGATTCTATAAATAACAAAGGCGTTACAGTTTTGCATATAAGTCACGATTTTGAGTCTGTAAAGCGTGCCCGCGATGTAATTTTTATGGAAAGCGGAAAAATTATTTGGTCTGGAACTTCTAAAGAATTTTTAGAAAATGATACTCTTGTAGAAAATCTTAAAGGGAAAAAAATAGAAAGGCGAAAAATTAATTTTAATTTAGAAAACCAAGAAATTACACTTTCTGTTAGAAATTTAAATTTTTCCTATAACAAAAACAACAAAAAAAATTCTGTTTTAGAAAATGTTTCTTTTGATTTACGAAAAGGTTCAATAAATGCGCTAGTTGGTCCTTCTGGGTCTGGAAAATCTACTTTGTTAGAAATTCTTTCTGGACTTTTAAATGCTGATTCTGGAAAAATTTATTGTGCAACTAGGCCGGTTTTAGCGCAGCAAAATAGCGATGCCGCTCTTTTTGAAAATTATGCCGCAGACGATGTTGCTTTTGGTCCAAAAAATAAAGGTTTGCGCGGAAAAAATCTTAAAGAAATTGTAAAAAAATCTATGAACGAATGTAACTTGGATTTTGAAAAATTTGCAAACCGACAAACTTTTTGTCTTTCTGGCGGAGAAAAAAAACGACTTGCAGTTGCGGGAATTGTTGCGCTAGACGCAGATATTTTTTTATTTGATGAACCAACCGCCGCGTTAGATGGCGAATCTAGAGCGAAAGTTTTAAATTTAATGCAAGAACTTGCTATGCAAGGAAAAACTGTTTTGTTCAGTACGCATCAATACGAAGAAGCAAAGTTTGCAGATTTTGTTATAAATCTTTCGGCAATTTCGGAAAATAAAAATTTATGTCATTCCGAACTTGATTCGGAATCTGCAAAGTCGGAATCGGACTTAAAAAATACCGACGTTCCGAAAAATTTGCCAGAAATGCAAAAATTTGCTGCATTAAATATTTTGCAAAAAATTCAAAAATTTACGTTTTCGGAAGAAAAGAAAAAAACTGGAATTGTAGGAAAGCTTCCGCCTGTTTTAAAATACATTTTATTCCTTTTACTTTTTTGCGCCGCTCTTATTGTTAGACCAATTCAAATTGCGCTAATTTTTATGTGCGTCGGCTTTGTTTATGCGCTATGCGCAAAATATTCAGCAAAGAAACTTATTTGTTCAATGTTAAAAATTATTCCGCTACTATTATTTTTTTGCGCTTTTCAAATAATTTTTATTTCGCCACTTCCAAACGAAACTGTTTACATAAATTATCGCTTTTTTTCTGTTTCGCCTTCTAAACTATTAAATTGTCTTAACGTTTTAATTAGAACAGAAAGTGCGCTTTGCATAATTTGCGGTTTTATTCATTCAATAGACGAAAATGAACTTGTAGAAGGATTTTCCGATTTGCTTTTGCCTTTAAAATTGCTTCACGTTCCTATAAAATATTTTTTGGTAACGGTAGAAATTATGTTTCGCTTTGTTCCGCTACTTTTAGACGAAGCCGCTTGCATTGTAAAAACTCAGTTGGTTCGTGGCGGTTTAGGCAAAGCTAAAGGATTTTTTGGAAAATTAAAAGTTATAATTCCACTTTTAGTTCCGTTGATTATACAAGCGCTAAAAAGAGCGGAATCGCTTGCAGAAGCGCTTACAGCCAGAGGTTTTAAATGACAAAATTAGACAATAAATTTAATTTTTGTCCTAATTGTGGCAAAAAAAATATTAAGTACGTTAATAATAAAAAATGGCTTTGTTCAGATTGCGGATTTGATTTGTACAATAATGTTGCAAGCGCAGTTGGCACAATAATTGCAGATAGCGAAAACAATGTTTTGTTTGAAATTCGGGCAAAAGAACCGCGAAAAGGATTTTTGGCTCTTCCTGGCGGATTTACCGATCAAGACGAAACTGCAGAGCATGCAGTTTTACGTGAATGTTTAGAAGAAACTGGAGTTCAACCTAAAAAAATAAAATATCTTTGTAGTTTTCCAAATGATTATGCGTACAAAAATATTGCTTACAAAACTTGCGATTTATTTTTTGAAGCGTCAATACCAGATAGTTCTGGAACAATTCCTGAATTAATAAAAAAACTTCATGGTCAAGAAAGCGAAGTTGTTGGTTTTGTAGCAAAAAAAATTAACTCTAAGGAAGATATAGAAAAATTGCCACTTGCCTTTAATTCTGCAAAAAATGCTTTGACTGTATGGCTTTCTGTGCGTTAAAATATAATTGCTTTTTAAGAAGGAAAAATGAATTCTAATACGCAAAGAATGATTCTTGTTGTTGCAGCCGCAATTATTTATATATTGATTTTAGCATCTTCTCCATTTAGATTAAAATATGTTTTAAAACGAGCTGGAAAATTAATTGTTGCCGTTCAGAAAAAAAAGATTTTTATGCAAATTTTAATTTTGATTTTTGCGGCTCTTTTAATTTTTTTGCTATTTTTTAGAGAATTAGGCTTATTTATAGATGTAATTATTTGTCTTGTTGCAATTCTTGGAGCGGCAATGGGTTCAGAAGAAATGCTACTTAACAAAGCTTCTGGCCTTTATGAAAATGGAATTATTTATAACGGAAATTTTCTGCCTTTAAAAGAAATTTACGCGCTTCCAACCTTGTCTTATTCTAAAGAAGAGCAAGAAAGTTTAGATCCGCGAGTTCTTTCTGTTACAACCGACAAAAAAGGCACTGTAAATTATTACTTTGCATCTGCAGAAGAAAAAAATTCTGTTCAAAATGAACTTTTAAAGTTAAATCCAAGTCTTGTTCGCTAGACAAAACTTCTTTCTTTATGTTATAATACAAAAACATTTGGTGTGGTACCCAAGCGGTAAGGGATCGGTCTGCAAAACCGTCATTGGTTGGTTCAACTCCAATCCACACCTTAAAGGATTGCTTTATGCAATCCTTTTTTTTCGGGTTGGTCTTGGCTAAGCCGCAGCCCGTTCACATATATTCGAGCCGTTCATTTTGAGCGGCTCTTATTATCTTAGTTGCTATTTATAAGTCGTAGCACTTGGCTTCCAATTTTTTCTGCTTTTACAGTGCCAATTCCAAAAACATTAAGAAGTTCACTTTCGTTTTTAGGCTTTTTTTCTACAAGTTCTTCTATAGTTTTGTCGCCAAAAATCATATAAGGCGCAACATTTTCTTTTTCTGCGGTTTTTGTTCGCCATTCTTTAATTGTATTGTAAAGTTTTGCATCACTTTCGGAAAGATTATTAAAAAACGCATTCTTTTTATGCAGAACAAACGCTGGTTTTGGTTGTGGCGCATTAATCAGTTTTTTAATTTTAAACTGAACTGGAAGTTCAATTTTTGTTCTGTTTGATAACGCTAAAGCTCCCATTTTGGTAACTGCAAGAACATTGTAATCGCCAAATTTTAAAATATATCCATTTTCTAAAAGCAAATCTGTAAGTTCAAACCAATCTTCTTTAGAAAGTTCTTTGCCAATTCCCCACGTAGAAAGTTCATAATGATGATTTTCCATAATTCGCTTTTGCTTAGACCCCAAAAGAACGTCTATTACATAAGAAGCGCCGTAACGTTGCTTTAATCTAAAAATGCAACTCATAAGTTTTTGCGCAGGAATTGTTACGTCGGAAAGTGGAATTTTTCCGGTAGCGCAAACGTCGCAACATTCTTCTGGTTGCAAATCGTTATTTTTTAATTCTTCGCCAAAGTACGAAAGCAACACGCGACGACGACAACTTCTTGCTTTTGCGTAACTTAACATTCCTTGCAAAAGATGTTCCGATTTTTCTGGGTCAGCGGATTCATTAAAAAAGAAGCGAATTTTATGAATGTCGCCTGCTCCAAATAAAAGCAATGCGCTAGCAGGAAGTCCGTCGCGACCAGCTCTGCCAATTTCTTGATAATATTCTTCTAGCGATTTTGGCATATCGTAATGAATTACAAATCTAACATTTGGTTTATTTATTCCCATTCCGAACGCAATAGTTGCAACCATAATTCTAACTTTATCTTTTATAAAAAGATTTTGATTTTCGCTTCGTACGTTATCTTCTAGTCCAGCGTGATAATTTAAAACTGAATAACCTTTTGATTGTAATTTTAAAGTTAATTCGTCTACGGCTTTGCGGGAAAAACAATAAATAATTCCGCTTTCATCTTTGTGTCTATTTAAAAATTCAATTACTTGATTTGTTGCATCTTTTTTAGGTTTTACTTCTAAAAAAATATTTTTTCTATTAAAGCTTGCTTTAAAAATTGTTGGATTATATAGATTAAGATTTTTTACAATATCTTTTTGAACAGTTTCTGTTGCAGTTGCTGTAAGAGCAAGGCAAACGGCAGTTTGAAAATGACTTCGAAAATTTGCAATAGAAAGATAATCTGGACGAAAATCGTGGCCCCATTCGCTAACACAATGTGCTTCGTCTATTGTAATGCAACTTATTGGAACGGAACATTCTGAAAAAACGTTTAACATTCTGTCTGTTGCAAGTCCTTCTGGCGAAACGTAAACAAGTTTTATTTCGCCATTTTTTATTTGATTTACGCTTTTTAAGTAGTCTTCGTATTCTAGTGAACTGTTTAAATAAATTGCAGAAACTCCGTTTTCTTTTAGTGCAGAAACTTGATCTTGCATAAGCGAAATTAGTGGCGAAACTACAATTGTAATTCCCTTAAAAATAAGAGCCGGAATTTGATAGCACAAAGATTTTCCGCCACCAGTTGGCATAATTGCCAATGTATCTTTTCCAGAAAGAAGGTTTTTTATAATTTCCAACTGAAGCGGACGAAACGAATCGTAGCCAAACACGTTTTTTAAGATTTCTTCTGCACATTGCGTAATACTGTCCATAAATAATTCCTAATGTTCTAAAAAGTATAGATTTTGGGAATTTTCGTGTCATTGCCGTACTTGATACGGCAATCTACATAAAATTGTGTTGCAATTAAAAAAAATTCTAAAAACCGGGTCCCAGCGACGGCGAAAAACGAACCTTCCCAGTCCGCTGACATCTTCGATGTTA
>CAZJOU010000097.1:0-7479 GCA_964547685.1 uncultured Treponema sp.
TTATTGGCACATCACTTTTTGTGGTGTGTCTTTTTTTATCTAGTTGCACTTTGTACGTTCGTCCCGCAAGTTCTTGCTTTACTTGTCGTAAACAAATAAAAATATTATCATATTTTAAACTTAGGTGCATTTTGCCCCAAACTTTAAAGCAAATAAAATATGACGATAAAACGAGATTCTTATATTAAAAAACTGGCAGCACAACGAAACAACGGACGCATAAAAATTATTACAGGAATTAGACGTTGCGGAAAATCGTACTTGCTTTTTACACTTTACAAAAAGTGGCTTATTTCTAAAGGCGTAAGCGAAAAAAATATAATCGCGGTTGCCCTTGACGATGACGATTTTGCAGAACTTAGAAATCCGCTTAAATTAAAGAAATACATAACACAAAAAATTGAATCCGATTTGGAGCAATATTATGTATTTATTGATGAAATTCAACTTTCCTATAAAGTAAAAAAACAAACAGATGCGCAAGTTGCGCCGGAAGATGAGCCACTTTTATACACAACTTTTTACGATATTTTGAACTCGCTTGCCCGTAAAAAAAATGTCGATTTATATGTTACAGGAAGCAATTCAAGACTTCTTTCAAAAGATGTAGCTACAAATTTTCGTGACAGAGGTGATGAAATCCAAATATTTCCTTTAAGTTTTTCAGAATTTTACGAGGCGAAAAATTTGGAAAAGTCGGATGCTTGGGAAGAATATCTTTTGTACGGAGGAATGCCTCTTGCTGTATTAAAAGAAAACGATGATGAAAAATCAGAATATCTTTCTAGCTTGTTTGACTTGCTCTATTTAAAAGATTTGCGCGAACGTTACAACTTAAAAGATGATTTTGCAATGGATAATCTTATAAAAATTCTTTTTTCATCTGTTGGTTCGCTTACAAATCCACATAAACTTGCTTGCACAATGGAAAGTGTATTAAAACTGAAAATTTCTGATTCAACTGTCAAAAATTACCTTTCGCATTTGGAAGACGCTTTTATATTTTCAAAGGCAGAACGTTTTGATGTAAAAGGAAAGTTTTATTTTGATTATCCGATGAAATTTTATGCAACGGATATTGGATTGCGTAATGCTCGGCTGAATTTTCGCCATGTTGAACGAACTCATCTGATGGAAAATATCATTTACAACGAGTTAAGAATTCGCGGTTACAAAGTTGATGTTGGCGTTGTTGAAATTATAAAAACTTCAAACGGAAAACGAAACAAGAGCCAGCACGAAATTGATTTTGTGGTGAATAAAGGATTTCAAAAAATTTACATACAATCAGCGTTCAGCATTGAAGAAGAAACTAAAAAAAATCAAGAAACGTTGCCATTCTTTTATACAGGCGACTTTTACAAAAAAATCGTCATTACAGACGGAAATGCAAAGGCGTATACAGATGAAAACGGAATAATTTACATTGGTGTTATTCCATTCTTGCTTGAAAAAGATTTTTTGGAAAAATAAAAACAAGTCCGCCTAAATCGCGAGTTCGGCTAACCCAGCCGTTCAATACAACTTTCTTTCCAACATCAGAACGAAAATAACAAAAAATTTTTTGCTTATATTATATTTCGGGTTAGAATATAAACTCATAATTAAAAAAGTAAAGCTACTAAATGTTTTTAAGGAACTTTTTTATGGAAAAGCAAAAAAATCTTGCAAAGCGAATAATTATTACAATTGTAAGCCTTGCAGTTGTGTTTGTAATTGTTTTTATTTCTGCGCACAAAGGATTTAGACGTAACGCAGACAAATCATTACTTGCTAAAACAGAACTTAAAACGCTAGAATTTAAATCTAGCTTAAATGAACAACTTACGCTTGTTCGTCAGATGATGCGTTCACCAGTTATAAGTGGATATTTAAAAAATCCAAATGATTTAGTAAT
Source organism: uncultured Treponema sp. (assembly GCA_964547685.1). Taxonomy (GTDB): domain Bacteria; phylum Spirochaetota; class Spirochaetia; order Treponematales; family Treponemataceae; genus Treponema_D. The sequence goes on from CAZJOU010000097.1 coordinate 1,898, forward strand.
GAAACAAATGGCTTACGCCGAATTTGAATCTTTTTGCGATGCTTTTTTAAGCAAATCACTTTTCTGGGTTTCTGATGTTAATAAAGAATTTTATTCAGGAATGAAATTTTCGTATATTGTAGATCCGTCAAATCCAACTGAATATTGGTACAATATGACAATGTACGAAACAGAAGAATACAACTTTAATATTAATTATAATCCTGCGCTTAACGAAACAATGCTTTGGGTAAATGCAGTTGTTCGAGATTCTGAAAAAAATCCTATTGGAATAGTTGGAACAGGAATTCCACTTACACACTTTATAGAAAGTATGTACCAAGGTCTTGGAAATGAAATAACAATGTATTTGTACAATGATGCGCTAGAAATAACGGGTGCCGCTGACCAGTCAATTTTAAAAGATAAACTTATTGTAAGCGACACACTTTCGGACTTAAAGGGCGCGGAACTTCTTACAAAAAAAACAATATTATATTCAACAAAAAAATGGGAATTTGCTCTTTCTCCGCTTGATCTTGTAAACTGGCACATGGTTATGGCAATTCCGCTAAGTTTTGGTGAATTTGCTAGAAACGGAATTTCCGCATTCTTTATTTGTCTTGTTATTATAATAATTGGCGTTGCGCTTTTTGTTTCCTTAAAACTTATTTCGCAAATTACAATTTTAAAGCGCGCCGTAGACGGACTTTCTTCTGGCAATGCAGATTTAACTCAACGTATAGCTTTTGAAAAAACTTCTATTTTTAGAATAGTTAACGAACTTGTCGAAAGTTTGAACAAGTTTATTATAAAATTACAAGAAATAATGACAAACGTAAAAGATTCGCGCGAAACTCTTGTAGAAAGCGGTTCTAAACTAAAAGATTGCACAAACGATATGTCTGCGGTAATTACAGAAATTAGCGAAAGTATTGGAAATGTTGAAAATGCAATTTCTGTGCAAGGCAATAGCGTTTCTGAAACTGCGGGAACAATAAATCAAATTTCTTCAAACATTGAATCTTTAGATAAAATGATTTCTACTCAGACGGAAAGCGTAAACACAGCGTCATCTGCAATAGAAGAAATGATTGGAAATATTGAATCTGTAAACAATTCAGTAACAAATCTTTCTAATGAATTTAACGTTCTTCGTTCGCAAACAGAAAAAGGTGTTTTAAAACAGAACGAAATAAACGATAAAATTCTTAAAATAAAAGAACAGTCCGTTATGCTTCAAGATGCAAACAAAGTTATTTCCACTATTGCGGCACAAACAAATCTTCTTGCAATGAATGCAGCAATAGAAGCAGCACACGCTGGTGAAGCTGGAAAAGGTTTTTCTGTTGTTGCCGACGAAATTCGAAAACTTTCAGAAGATTCATCTACTCAGTCAAAATCAATTGGTGCGCAACTTAGAACAATTCAAGATGCGGTTTCTAATATTGTTAATGAATCTACTGCTTCGCAAGAAATTTTTAGTTCCGTTTCTAAAGAAATTGGCTCTACAAGTTCGCTTGTCCAAGAAATAACAGACGCAATGCGCGAACAAAAAATAGGTTCACAACAAATAAGCGAGGCTTTAAATGTTATGAACAACAATTCGCTAGAAGTAAAAAGCGCATCAAAAGAAATGACGATTGGTAACAAATCTATTTTAGAAGAGATTGTTCGCCTTAAAAATGCTACAGCCGAAATGACTAACGAAATGAAAGAAATGTCTGTTGAAACACGAAGAATAAATGAAACTGGAAAAGCGCTTTCTGATGTTTCTTTGCAAACAGACAATGCAATTAACGACATTGGAAAAGAACTTGACCAATTTAATGTTTGATTTTTTGGTAACTTAAAAGTTGAATCCAAGCATTTCCGGAACTTTTGCACGAATATGCGTAAGCAAGTCTTCCGGGAATGATTTGCAAATCTTCTGCGGCAATTTTAAAAACTTGTTTTTCGTTTATATAAACAGATATATCTTCGTTCGACTGGGATTTTACTTTTATTGTATTAAATTCGTTAATTTTTATACCAGATTCAGCGGAAGAAAATTTGCAAATAGTTTTAGATTCTGAACCGATTGAACTTTTTATTTCAAATGTGCCGTTACCAGAAATTTTAAAGTAGTAAAAATCGTAGTTTTTTTCATTTAACCATTGAATTCCTGCGGCTCCGTCAGAAAAGGAACTTTTTACTTTTGTTTCAAATCCGTATACATTAGAAATTTGTCTATTTTTTCCGTCATTTTCTGTATCATAGGAAAGCATCCAATTTACAACTTTATATTTTTGGGAAGAAGCGTTATAAGTTCCGTTTGTAGTAATTTTTGTGCAACCATCATCTTTAGAAAAACCTTCGCCGTAAGTTGAATCGTATAATGCAATATTAGAGGTGTCTATCCAATTATATTCAACAAATTTGCATTCGTCTTTGCAAGAACACAAACTAAAAGATAAAACTAAAACAAAAGATACAAATAAGATTTTTAAATTTTTCATAAAGAAAGTTCCGCAAGAGTTTTCTTTAATTCATCAATTATTTTTTGCAAAGTTATTTTTGTTTTTTCTGAATCTGAAAAAAGATTTTTAAAAAGATTTTCAATGTTTTTTTCAAAATCCGCTGGAAGAACTTTTGCGTGTTCTTTTGCATACAAAACCATTCGCTTTTCGCCCGGATGTGTAAGTTCATTCATTGCAAAAATTATATCAAAATAAGATTCAAGAAAAGCAGCCGTTCTGTGGTTTACGCTTACAAAATCATTTCTAGAAAGCGCTTTTTTAATTTGCAAATCGTAAGATGGAAGATTTTCTGTAAGAAGTCGCATATTTTGATGAATTATGTTTTCTTTTAATTTTAGCGGATAAGGAACGGAAAACCTTTTTTGCATTGCCGCAAACTTTCCGTTCTTGTCGTAAAGAATTTTGCTATTTAAAGCGTTGTGCCACATACAAGTTGTGTAGCCGTTATGCGCATAATGTTTTTCTACAACAGAAGCAACGTCTTCTGTAAATCCGTTAATATTTCTATAAAGAATGTCAATGTCAATTCCGTCTTTTAGTGTGCAGTCGTCTTCTAGTTCCCAAAATGAATTGCCAATTTCTATGTATTTGCAACATTTTTCAAGAATTGATTTACGTTTGCTTTCTTCTGGAACGTTTGAACAATAAATGTAAAGATCATAGTCCGACTTTTTGTCAAAGTTTTTTCCTGCGCGTGAACCGCCAAGCGCAATAGATTCAACTTCGTCCATTTCTGCAAATAATTTCCATAACTGTTCAAAGTTCATTTTTCCCTCGTGTCCTTTCCTTCTATTTTGGTAATTATTACTTGAAAATAAAGAAAAGAACCAGTTAAAAACGCAAATATAGCAAAACTTTATAAAATTGCGGAAAACTTGCAGAATAAGCTAAAAAGTTGATGAAAAATTCCATCATAGCAAGTTTTGCTCATTCCAAAATCGCTCTTTCCATTCTTTGCACAACTTCTGCGATTCGCTCTTTTTTAATTCCGCTGTAATTTACGACGAACGTTTTTTCGATTTTGTCGCTCTTTGCGTCGCTGTCGCTAAGTTCGCCACCGACATTTTGCGAACTTTCGTTATTGTTTTCGTAATAAAAACTGCTTAAAAGCGGAATGTTTATTCCTTCGCGTAAAAGTCGTTCTTCAAGTTCGGTTGCACTTCGTTTGCTTTTTATTGTAAGCAAAAAATGCAAGCCACTTTCTTCTTCGCGGATTTTGCAGTTTTCTTTTAGGCGGCTTTGTTCAATCGCAGAAATTAGCGAGTTTCGCAAGTTTCGGTAAAAGTTTTTCATTCTAATAATGTGTTTTCCGTAATTTCCGTCGTTTATAAAACGCGAAAGTGTAAATTGTTCAAACGAACTTACGGGGCAAGAATACAAACCAAACATTTTTTCAAACTTCTGCAAAAGTTCAAAAGGCAAAACCATAAAACTAATTCTGAACGACGGCGAAAGCGTTTTTGAAAATGTGTTTATGTAAATAACTTTGCCGTTTTTGTCCGCGCTAAAAAGAGTGGAAAGCGGTTTTCCATTAAAACGAAATTCGCTGTCGTAATCGTCTTCTATTATAAAGTGATTTTTTTTCGCTGCCCAACTTAAAATTTCTTGTCGGCGGCGAATTGGCATTACAATTCCAGTTGGAAAGTGATGACTTGGCGAAACGTGGGCGACATTTGCGCCAGATTTTTCAAGTTCTTCTATATTAATTCCTTGTTCGTCAATGTTGATTGGAACGATTTTTGCTCCGTTAATGTTACAAACGCTAGCAATTTTTTTGTAACCCGGATTTTCCACCGCAAAAATGTTTTGTCGCCCCAAAAATTGCACAATCATAGAAAAAATATTTTCCGTTCCTGCACCAATTACAATTTGTTCGGGCGAAACGTTCATGTTTCGAAATTCGCGCAAATACTTCGAAATAGCGGAACGAAGTTCAAAAACGCCTTTAACTTCGACGCGCTGCAAAAGTTTTTCGTCGCCGCTATTAAGAACTTGCCGCATTGTGTGCGACCACAAACTGAACGGAAACTTTTCGTAACTTGTAGAATTGCTTTGAAAATCGCAAAAAATTTGTTGGTCGTTGAGTGCTTTTGTCTGGTCATTGAGGCTCTCGAAATGACCAAAATTGCAATTCGTATTTTGTGGTTTCGACAGGCTCAACCACCGCACGTCATTGCAAAACAAGTTGCGTTCGTCATTGCGAGGCGAAGCCGAAGCAATCTCTTCCGTTGTTCCAAGATGCAACTCCGTAACAAAAAACCCTTTTTTTTCAATCGAATAAATGTAACCTTCCGCAATAAGTTCCGCATACGCATTCTGAACCGTTATAACGCTAACGCCCAAGTTTTCGCTAAGCGCACGTTTAGAAGGCAACTTTTCGTTCGCCCTTAAAGTTCCGTCCAAAATCTGCTGCTTTATAGAAGAATAAAGATATTCGCAAAGCCCAAGCGCCCCGCGCTTAGAAAAATCGATTGTAATCATAATTGATATTATATGGATTTTGGATTTTGTGTGAATGGATAATGTCAGATATTTGAGTTGAAAGTGAAATAATGATGCTGAAAAGTTGTAAGCTTTAAATCGAACTTGTAAATTCTTTTACAGTTTTAGAAATCTCTTGCAATAATTTTTCTGATTCTCCTTTAGAAAATTGTTTTTTATAAATATCATCTTCTGACATAAAAAGCATAAAAGGCGGAATGTTCAGAGCGTACGCAATTTTCTGAATCATTTCGATTGAAGGGAATTTTTTGCCAATTTCAATTTCGCCAATATAACTTGTAGACGTTCCAACTTTATCTGCAAGATTCATTTGTGACAAATTTTGTTCTTTTCTGTATTTTTTGATATTAGCGATAAAAACGCTTCTTAAATCCATGAATATATGCTAAAAGCAAATAAAACGATTTTACAATTTGCTTTTAGCGTGTTATTATGTAAAATAATCTTGATTTTATACGCTAAAGACAAATAAAAAAATGAAAACAAAAACAATTCTCGCTTTATCTAATGAGCAAAACAAACAAAACGAAAATCCGCAATTTTTAACAACGCAAATAATAACTTATTTAGGAAATAAACGTT
>CAZJOU010000098.1:0-6143 GCA_964547685.1 uncultured Treponema sp.
CTAAAAGTTCAGAATATTCTGTAAACGCAGGATATTGTGGATATTCGGCTTTTATTTTGTCAGTTGTGCGAAACAAGAATCCCGCTTTAGAAGCCTGAATCATTCCTAAATCGTTAAAAGAATCGCCAGAAGCAATAGTTTCAAAACCGCAAGATTGCAACGCTTTTACAGTTGTGTATTTAGATTTTTCGCAACGCATTTTATAGCCTGTTATTTCGCCGTTTTTAGCAACTTCCAACGTATTGCAAAAAATTGTTGGCATTCCTAATTTTTTCATAAGCGGAGCAGCAAACTGTTCAAAAGTATCGCTTAAAATTATTGCCTGCGTAAAAGAACGAAGTTCATCTAAAAATTCTTTTGCGCCAGGAAGTGGGTCAATTTTTGCAATAGTTTCTTGAATTTCTTTTAAGCCAAGATTGTGTTCTTTTAATATTTTTATGCGATATTTCATAAGTTTATCGTAATCTGGTTCATCACGAGTTGTTTTTCTAAGTTCAGGAATTCCAGTTGCCTCCGAAAAAGCAATCCAAATTTCAGGCACAAGAACGCCTTCCAAGTCTAAACAAGTAATGTACATTTTAAAACCTCGTAGTTTTTCGTTATTTTTCTTTAAGTATAGCGAAAATATAAAAGAATCACTAGCGGGGGGAAATTCTTATTAATTAATGTTTTTATTAAAAATAATGCAAGAGTAGAAAAATGCGAGGAATGTGCTATAATATTTTAGGAGCATAAATGATACCATTTCTAATAGACGGACTTACTCCTTGTCTAAAAAACGTTCTCACAGGCGACATTGTTGAAACAGAAGTCGTTCGTATTAAACGTAAAAGTTTTCTTTCTAAGTTTAACGAAAAAACAGGTTGGTATGTAGATTGGAGCAAGTTTGATGATGACACTGAAATATATGCTTTGGTGCTAAAAGGAACGATGGATATTCAAGGTCTGATTGCTTTGACTGATGATGTGCAGAGCAACGCTGTTTATATAAACTGGGCTTGCACATCACCTGAAAATAATATATGGAGAAATGGGTCAAAATTATATGAAGGCGTGGGAGGTCATCTTTTCGCAATAGCAATAGATATTTCCGAAAAAAGAGGTCATGGTGGCTGTGTTCATGCGATTGCGATGGATAAAGATATTTTACAGCATTATGTAGATACATTTGACGCAATTGTGATAGGCATTATGCATCCGTATCATTTTGTAATTGAAGAAGAAAGTGCAAAGAAAATTAAGGAGGTTTATAAATATGAATGGACTAATGAAAAACTTTAATATTATAGAATCTGCAGAAAAAGATAAGCTCGCTAAAGATTTTATAAAAACAGTGAATCCATATTGCGGAAAGCCTTCCCTTGGCATAGATTTGAGAAAACTTTCAAAATATGCAAAAGAATCTCATAAATCTGGGAATTCATTATCAGAAGCAGAAATAAGAAAATTTAAGCTTGAGCTATAGAAAAGATGAAATGAAGTGTCTTTTGTAAGCAGACAACAGACGGATAGTTTACAGAAAACTGATTTTAAACCTTGAACTTGTAACTATAGCGAAAACATTTGTTAATCGCTAGAATATTATTTGTTATGGCGCAAAAAAAACGTGTTTCTGCAAAAAAAAGTTCAACTTCGCGAAAATCTACAAACCGAGTAAGTCGACGTTCAAGTCGTTCTAAAAAAAAGGTTTACGTTCCGCTTAATAACATTTTAAGTCTTTGCGCAATTATTATTGGCATTTGCACGGCTTTGTTGTTGGCAAATACTTTTTCACCTTCTAAGTCGGAAGTTCCTACGCAAAGTCAAAGCGAAGTTTCTGTAGCAAAAAAATCTGAAAATCAAAAGTCTATAGAACAAAAAAAAGCGAATGCGTCAAATTCTAAAACTGATTCAAAAGTTGCGTCTGCAAAAAAATCAACTGTTCAAGAAAAAAAATCTGTTTCCGAAACAAAAAAGGTTGAACAAAGTTCGGTTGAAACTAAAAAATCTTCTGCGCCAGAAAATAAAGTTGCAACAAAAACTTCTGTTGCAACAACAAAATCTGCAAATTCTTCAAATGTAATAGAAGAAAGTAGCAAAAATTCGTCTGCTTGGGATATTCCTAACTTTGTACAAGCAAAAAATAACGCAAAGTTAGTTTTTATTTTTGATGACGGCGGACATAATTTGGAACAACTAGAAAAGTGCGTAACGTTGCCTTTTCCTATTACAGTTGCAGTTTTGCCACGCCTTGCACATTCTAAAGATGCGGCTGCTCGTGTAAGAAAATCTGGAAACGAAGTTATTTTGCATCAACCAATGCAATCTGTAAACTTAAAAATTGACCCTGGAAAAGGCGCAATTACGCCAAATATGGACGAAGAAACAATTCGTTCTACTGTTCTTGCAAATATTTACGAAATTTGGCCAATAACTGGAATGAATAATCACGAAGGTTCGCTAATTACCGCAGATGCCGAAAAAATTGCGGCGGTTATGAAAATTTGTTCCCAAGAAGGAATTTATTTTTTAGATAGCAGAACAAACTCTGAATCTAAAGTTCGCTACGTTTCTAGTGTTTTGGGTTATCCTTATTATGAACGAAACATTTTTTTGGATAACACAAAAGTGCGAAAAGACATACTTTCGGAAATAGAAAAAGGCGTTAATATTGCAAATAAAAATGGCGTTGCTATAATGATAGGACACGTTTGGTCCGCAGAAATTCTTCCGGGAATTTTGCGCGAAGTGTATCCAGTTTTAAGCGCAAAAGGCTACACGTTTACAACAGTATCAAATAGTGGCGCATTAAAACGCGGAATGTAAAACAAATAGTAAACGTAAAAAAAAGCAGTATGGCTGCCAAAGCCATAAGAAAAATGAGGCTAGTATGAAAGTTTTAGGAATTGAATCTAGTTGCGACGAAACCGCCGCAGCCGTTGTAGAAGATGGACATACAATTTTAAGCAATGTTGTTGCAACGCAAATTCCTTTTCATCAAATATATAAAGGCGTTGTTCCAGAAATTGCAAGCCGAAAACACGCGGAATGGATTTTGCCAGTTGTAAAACAAGCGTTAGAAAAAGCAAACCTAACATTAGATGAAATTGATGCAGTTGCCGCAACAAACCGTCCTGGTTTAATGGGTTCGCTTTTAGTTGGGCTTACATTTGGAAAAACTTTGGCTTGGGCTGCAAATAAACCGTTTATTGCAATAAATCATATGTTAGGACATATGTACGCGGCGCACTTGCAGAACGAAATTGCTTATCCTTATTTAGGACTTTTGGTAAGTGGCGGACATTCTATTATTGCAAAAGTTAACGGCTTTGACGATTTAGAAGTTTTGGGAACAACAGTTGATGATTCTGTTGGCGAAGCATTTGATAAAGTTGCAAAGTTTTATGGACTTGGTTATCCGGGTGGCGTAATTGTGGACAATCTTGCTAAAAAAGGCGACCCAAAAGCTGCAAGTTTTCCACTTCCAAAACTAAATGGCGAAGAACATAAATACGATATGAGTTTTAGCGGACTAAAAACCGCCGTAATTCACCAAATAGATATGTTTTGGAACAAAGGTTACGAACACACAAAAGAAAATATGTGCGCTGCGTTCCAAGAAACTGCGTGCAAAACTCTAACAAGCCGACTCTTTAAAGCTGTAGAAGATACTGGCTTAAAAACTGTTGTTGCGGGCGGCGGAGTTGCGGCAAATTCTAGACTTCGCGAACTTTTAGCGGAACGAAAAGACTTAAATTGCATTTTTCCGCCACTAAAACTTTGTGGCGACAACGGCGCAATGATTGCTGGTGTTGCGTACCACTTTTTAATGCGCGGCGACCGTTCTGGCTGGGACACAACTGCTTGCGCGCGCATTCCGCAATTTAAGCGTGGATTACTAAAAAAATAGCAAAAAAACGTCATTGCGAGCCGAAGGTGTGGCAATCTTGTAAAGTTGGATTGTTTCGTTGTGCTTCGCACTTCTCGCAATGACGAAGGGGTTTTAGGGGAAACTTCGTTGCCACTAGGCGAAAGGGTAGGGCGCAACGAAGTGCGCCCGAGGGGAAGACTTTCCCCCTTAAAATAAAAATAATGCGAGTCAAAAATTGACTTTAGGCAATTTTTGAGTAGTGAGGCACAAAGTGCCGAACGGCGGGAAGACTTTCCCCCCCCCCAAAAAAAAAAATTATGCATTATGAATTATTAATTATGAATTATACATTATAAATTGAGGCGTTATGGAACTAAAAAATTTAAATTACGGAATTGTTGGACTTGGAATAATGGGCGGTTCGTTTGCAAAGTCGATTCGCGAAAATATTTTAAGCCAAGCGGAATCTAAAGGAAAAATTTTTGCTTGCAACAGAAGTCAAGCGTGCATTCAGCAAGCGTTACAAGAAAAAGTTATAGACGAAGGCTACACAACAGAAAATGTTTCGGAAATGGTAAAAAAATGCGACATTTTGTTTATTTGCCTTTATCCGCACGCAACGCTAGATTTTTTAGTTCAACACAAAGATAATTTTAAAAGCGGTTCTATTGTAACAGATATTTCTGGAGTAAAAGGAATTTTTGAAAAGCGACTTCCAGAAATTTTAAGGCCAGACGTTGATTTTATAATTGGACATCCAATGGCTGGTGGCGAAAAAGAAGGATACGTTAATTCTAAAGCGGAATTTTTTATTAATCACAATTATATTTTAATTCCTCAAAACTTTAATAAACCACAAAACTTACAAACAATGCGTTCTTTAATTACAGCAATGGGATTTTCGCGAATTACAGAAACAACGTGCGAAATTCACGACTATAAAATTGGTTTTACAAGTCAACTTTGTCACGTAATTGCAAGCGCGCTTGTGGAATCAGCAGAAGATCCAGAAATTACTGCGTTTGGTGGCGGAAGTTTTGAAGATTTAACCCGCATTGCAATGATAAATGCTTCGCTTTGGACGGAACTTTTTATTTCCAACAAAGAAAAGTTGGTTCATCATATAGAAAATTTTGAAGAAAAATTGAACGAATTTAAAACTGCAATTAAAAATTCTGACGCAGAAAAATTAAATGCTTTGCTTACAGACACGCGCGAAAAACGTTTACAAATGGGTTCTATAAGAACAGTAAAAAAATGAAAAAAAATGGGGGGGGTACAACTTTACATTTTTTTTTAATTTTGATATATTTTTTTACAGATGGGAAAAATTGCCGGTTCTTTTTGAACGGCGGGGGATGAGTAATTGTTTTGTATAACGAAAGATATTTTTTAATAGTGATATTGGTAGTTATGGTTTTAGTTTCCCAAAGGGCAAATGCAGATTTTTTTTCTCCGCTAAATAAGGATGTAGATCCTTTGCAAGAAATAAATCAAACTTTGCAAAAAGATTCTGAATCAAAAAAAGACGAAAATAAAAACACAAAAAATTCGCAAAAAAAGCAAAGTGAAAATTCTAATATAAACGCTAATTCTAATGTTGAAAGCGGAAATTTTTCTGAAATTGACGAAAATGTTACTTTGCCAGCAGGAACAGCAGTTTATTATTCGCCTTTTGTAAATAACGGAAAATCTATTGCGCCAATTTTTGGCGTTTCGCTCTTAAAAGACCCTTTTCCTTATGCGGCTAACGCCGGTTTTGAATTTATTAATACAGCATTTGCAAACTTTTTGTTTCTTGGCGCAGGTCTTAATTTTCAAATGGGATTTCCGAAAGAAACTTTTCCTTACACGTACAAAGCAGAAGGCAAAGAGTTAGATTCACCTTGCTATCTTTCGCTTATAGCTTACGCTCCTATTGGGCTTTTTTACGCTCCGTTTAAGAAAAATCGCAATATTCAGTTAGAAATGGCAACGCGTCTTGGTGCAAAAGCAAGCGGAGTTTTTTCTTTACAAACAACAGCAAGATCCGATTTGCACTTTGCGTTTTATTCTGCTTTGCTTTTAGGTTTGGATTTTTACAAATTTAATTTGGCGCTTTCTGTTTCGTACGACACAACAGATGAATTTGGTGCTTCGCTTTATTTTTCTTATAGATTTAGAATTGGGAAAAAACCAAATAATAGCGGTTTTGTTGGAATTGTGCAAAACGGAAACGCTTTGGGCGAACAAAACGCAAATAACGTTGGTGGGCAAAATGCGCAAACCGGTTTGCAAGGTGCGGGAACGCAAA
>CAZJOU010000098.1:6243-7339 GCA_964547685.1 uncultured Treponema sp.
AACACAGAACCAAAAATCCGAAGTCCTTACGCACCAGACGGCGAAGTTATTTGGACCGACGGCACAGTAAAAGAATATTCACATTCTACACAAACAGAGGCAGCCCAATGAAAAAACTTCTAATATTGCTTTTAGCCCTGCTTTGCACATTTTTCGCCGCTTGTTCCAATTCCGTAGATGACATGGTAGATGAGTATAATGGGAATTTTACCGTAAAAATTTCTGAACGTTCTTTGCCAAATGTTAATTCTTCTGATTTTACTCAAACAGAACTTATTCCAGATGAAACATATATTTTAAATATGAATACTGATTTTAAAATATATGCTCCTTTAGGTGGAAAAAGTTATACTTGGAAAATGGAATATAAGGTAGATGAAAACACGACTGTAAGTCTAAAAAATATATCTTCAGAAGAACGAGCGTTTTATGTTTCTGTAGGAAGTTCCGAAAATCTAGAACTTTATGAACCATATACGCTTTCTGTGGTTGTAGTAAACCAAAATGATATAGTTTTAGAAGATTCTGCAGAAGTGTGGATTTTACCTGAAAATTAATTATGTGAACTTATCTAACTTTTGTTAGATTAAAAATAAAAAGGAGTGAACTAATGAAAAAATTTGCTAAACTTTTTTTATCTTTGCTACTTTCAGCAACGCTTTTAGGTGTAACTGCATGTAGTGAACTTTCAAATGCTTACGTAGAAGAAGACGGAGCAGCTACATCTAACCTTACAATTGAAGGTTTAAATGGTAGTTTTAGTGGTGCACGTACACTTTTACCAGGAAAATTTGATGTTGACAAAGTCTATTACAGACTTACAGGAACACAAGCGGGTAGTGGAATAGCACTTAAAGATGGAACTAATGAATACATTACTTTAACACCAGATGCAGATGGTTCTACAACTGTTGATATAGCACCTGTAAAATGGAATCTTGTTCTTACTGCATATTCCGATGATGCCTGCACAAAAGCCGTCCTACGTGGAAAAACTTATGTTGACCTTACAAACGGTGGCGAAACAATTAAGTTTACACTTTATCCTTACGGAACAGAAACAGGTTCTGTAATTTTTGGTAAAGATACAAGTACA
>CAZJOU010000099.1:0-7301 GCA_964547685.1 uncultured Treponema sp.
TCATCATATCTTGAAGTCCGTTTTCTATAGTTTCGTAGCCGTAACCAATAGATTGTGAACCAGATGTGCACGCTTCACTAGTTACAATCATTCTTCCGCGCAAATGATAAGTTACTTCTATATTTGCAGCGCAAGTGTGCGGCATACATTTTATGTAAGTAGAAGAATTTACTTTGGCTGTGCAACGTTCCTGCATTACAGAAGTCAACTCTTCAATAGAATCGAATGAACCCATAGAAGAACCGTAAGCAACGCCAGTTCTTCCGTTCTGACATTCTTCTACAATTGTTCCGTCTTCGTTTAAAAGACCAGCCATTTGCAAAGCAACCTGCGAAGTATGATAAGCAAGCAAAGCAACACGTCCCATTCCGCGCACAAGTTTTCGCGGATATTTTGGAAGTTCGCCTTTAGCAGGACAAGCCAAATGAGTGTTCATTCCCAAAATGTCGTGCCATTCTTCCATATTTTTAATGCAGTTTTTGTAACTTTTTAGCTGAGCAAATGCTTCGTCCCAAGATTCTCCAAGCCCAGTCATCATTCCCGCGCCAGTAATTACAACACGGCGCTTTCCGTTTGGTTTTGTAAATTCCATATAATTTCCTTATAATCTCGTCATTGCGAGGAGTGCCACGCCTACGGCTCGCAATGACGCATATTTTATTAGCACATGCCACCATCTACAGTTATAACTTGTCTTGTTATGTAAGACGCGCCTTCGCTAAGAAGGAAAACTGCCACTGCCGCAATTTCTTCTGGTTTTCCCATTCGCTTCATAGGAATTGTGCTAAGCATAATTTCCTTTGCTTCTGGAATAATATTTGCAGTCATTTCTGTTTCTATTGCGCCAGGAGCAATTACGTTGCAAGTAACGTTTCGTCCTGCAAGTTCAACAGCCAACGCTTTTGTAGCGCCAATAATTCCTGCTTTAGACGCAGAATAATTTGTTTGTCCGCGGTTACCAATAATTCCGCTAACAGAAGCCATTGTAATAATGCGTCCGCCACGTTTATTTTTTCGGCTTGCCATGCTCATAACAAGTGGTTTTAAAACATTGTAAAAACTATCAAGATTTGTGTGAATTACAGAATCCCAATCGCTGTCTTCTAAACCAACAAAAGTGTTATCGCGATTAATTCCTGCGTTATTAATAATTCCCCAAAGAATTTCGCCATTTTCTGCAAGTTTGCTAACAAGTTCGCTAAGTTTTGCTTTGCAATCTTCGCGATCAGAAACGTTAAACTGAATTAATTCGCCATTTCCACCGGCGGCTTTTATTTCTGATAAAGTTTCTTCTGCTTTTCCTTTGCTTCCATTATAATGGCAAATTACATAATAACCCGCTTTTGCCGCTTCTACAGCACACGCTCTGCCAATTCCTCCAGAAGCACCAGTTACCAAAACCTTTTTATTTTCGTTCATATTTCCTCACTTATTTATTTTTTTGTAAACATTCCCACCATATCTTCGGTTTCCATTACAGTTATTTTTGCTGTTGCGGCTGGCTCTGTGTCGCCAACGTTGGAAAACAAAGAACACAAATATCTATATGTATGAGTTTCCTCATCTCTAAAATCTTCTGCAATTTTCATTTGGCAAGTTGTGCCATTTTTTAAGAATCCTACAGAAGCTTTAAAGTCAACAACACTTAAAATCATTCCCGGAAGTGGAGTTCTTCCTTTTATTTTATTTGTAATTCCTGTTAATGCAGAAATTCCTTGCGCCATAAGTTCAAAACCAGCCCAAGTTGGAACTCCGTCAAATTCTTCTTCGTAAAAAATACAATTTTTTGTAATGTCGTATTCGCTAGTAATTGTGTGTTTGTCTACATCGTGCTGCGTTACGCGACTTAGCAAAAACATTTTTCCTTTATGCGGAAGATAATTTATAAGTTCGTCGCGTTCAATTCGTTGTGCAACATTTTTTGGTTCCACATTTGCCATTTTAACCTCTTATTCCAATAACAAGGCTGGAATTTGCTCCGCCAAAAGCAAAAGAATTGCTTAAACAGATTTTTATTTTTCCAGAAATTTTGTTATTAGATTTATCAATAATATTTAATTTAGGCATTTCAGAATCTTGTTCTTTGTCCCAAATTTGAACAGGAAGAAGCGCAAAATTGCAGTTACAACTTTTTTCTATTGTAGTATAACATATTGCGGCTTCTAATGCACCTGCCGCGCCTAAAGTATGCCCTGTAATTGCTTTTGTTGTGCTGCAAGGAACTTTGTAAGAACCAAAAACAGAATCTACCGCTTTTGCTTCCATACTGTCGTTGTATTTTGTTCCTGTTCCGTGCAAATTTACGTAACCAACATCTTGTGGCGCAATTTTGGCGAAATTTAACGCATTTTGCATAGCGCGTTTTGCTCCGTCGCCAGTTGGATCTGGACTTGTCATATGGTAAGCGTCTGCACTTTCGCCGTAACCCAAAAGTTCAATTGGTAGCGTTTCTTTTGGCGAATCTTTAGTTAAAACAAAAAAGGCTCCCGCTTCGCCAAGTGTAATTCCATGTCGGTTTTTGCTAAAAGGGTTCGTTATTTTAGAGTCAACCGCTTCTAAAGAATCAAAACCCATTAAAACTGTGTCGCTAGCAATGTCAATTCCACCAGCAATAACTGCGTCTGCAATTCCTGCACGAATAAGTTCCGCTGCTTTAATTATTGCGCCTGCGCTAGAAGAGCAAGCCGTTTCAAAAGCAAGCGAAGGCCCTTTTAAGTTGTATTTTTCGCTAATAAAAGTAGCAACGTAGTCGCCACTTTGCTCCTCTAGCGAATAATTTTTATCAAAAGAACCGTTCTTAAAATATTTTCTGTGCCCAGAAATAGAAAATTCCGTTCCGTTGTCGCACGAACCAACGCAAACCGCTACTTTTTCGCTACCATATTTTGTTTTTGCATTTTCTATTTCGTTTTCTAACAAAGAAAGTGTTTGTTCTTCTATTTGCAAAATGCGCATATCGTAACGCGCAGAAGAATGTTTTAAAAGATTATCTTTAATTCTTGCGGCAAAAAATTCTTTTCCATTTAATGCTTTTGTTTTACAAATTCCGCTTTGATTTCCAGAAATAACGTTTTGCCAAAGTTCGTCTATTCCAAATCCTGCGGCGCTAAAAACTGCTGGCTTAGAAAAATAAACAGGAATCATTCAACCTCCTGTAAAATATATTCGTAGCCACGCAATTTATTTTTTATAGTAATATTTTTAGCAGATTTATTAATTTCTTCTATAAGAAAAGGTCCGTTGTAAATTTTTCTATTTTCAGAACCTTCTTTTTCGTTAGATTCTACAATCATCTTCATTTTTATAGATTTTAAAAGTTTTTGAATAGAACTTACTTTGTAATATGCAAATTGCAAATCTGCAACAATATATTCGGCTTTTAAATTTTCTGGAAAAATTGGCGAATCAAACGAAACATTTATTCCGTCGTAAATAAGATTTCCCATTCCTGTGCCAAAATCGTTAAATAGCGAAAGGAAAATTTCTTTTGAATCTGCTTTTAAGTAAGCAAGCAAAGCCATTGTATTATTTCCAAAAGTTGCAGTTAAAAGTTGTTCACTGTCAATGTCATTTTCAATTTCTGACGGCGGAAGAAGATATAATTTTTTTATGTTTGTAATGTAAATAGGTTGAATATTTGATTCGCTAATTATTTTTGTGCTTGTACAACCAGAAAGAAAAATTAAAAAAGAGAAAACTAAAGCGACTAAACATTCAAAATGACATTTTTTCATATTTTGTTAAACTATTGTAAATTTTATAGTCTGTTTAGTCAAATCGTTTGAAGAAATTTAAAAGGGCGAAGTCTCGCCCTACGCCCGCACTTCGTTGCGGGCTACCCACTCTGCGGGACACATTCCCGCAACGCCTTTTTTTACGCTCTTGTGTAAAAGAATGTAGAAACAAATGCAGTTGAAAGTCCAATAAAAATAGAAAGACCAATCATATGAACTGGAACAAACTTACTTAATGCAAGTGCACCAAAACTTACTGCACTAGTTACAAACGACAATGCAATAGCAAAAGGTTCTAGTTTTACGTTTTGAACTTCGTCTTTGCGCTTTTCGTTTTCTATCATATAAATTACGTAATCCAAGCCAAGACCAAAAACAAGAATCATTCCAGTAATGGAGAAAAATTCAAAATAAATTCCGCAAAGAGCAAATATTGCCGCTGTCCACAAAACAATAAGAAGCGGAACAGAAACAATTTTAGAAGTTTGTTTAAGCGAATAAAAGAATTTTAATATTATGAACAAAACTACGTAAACAATTACGAAAAATTTAAGAATCATATTAGAAAGGCGGTCTAAATCTTGATTCATAGAACGAATTTTGCTAATAAAGAAAACGTTTTCGCCATCTGCAAGAGCTTTGTATGCGTCGTAATCTAGAACGCTAACAGGAAGCACAACCGAATAATACTTTCCGTCTATTTCGCCAAGCCAAGCAGAAGATATTGCGCTTTGCAAATAATCTGGTACGTTTTTGCCAATTTCTATAAAATCGTTTTGGCTAGCGTTAAAATCTGCAATTAGTTTATTTGCATAAGAACTTTCGTAACCCAAATATTCAAATTGCTCTGCGGCTAACGGCAAAAGTTTTGCGGCTGCTTCGCGCGACTTTTTTTGTGCCGCAATCGATGGAATGTACGAAGAAACGCAAACAAATCCGCCTTTTTCTTTTCCCTCGTTCATTTTTCGTAAAGCAGCAGTAATTTTTTCTTCATTTTCTAAAGTTTCTTCTGCAGTAGAACCGCTAATTATGTACCAACCGCTTGGATTATATTGCAAAACTTTAGATGCTTCTATTTCATCAGTCATTTCGCGACCTTCTTTTTTGTAAAGACGCGAAAGGTCATTTTCTACTTTTACGTTTTTATGGCAAATAAGTAAAATTACAATAGAAACAACGAACATTAAAGTTATAACAATTCTTCCAACTATTTTTTTGTTGTACCAACTTGGAGTTTTTATATATTTTAAAAGTCTTATTTCGCGTTTAGTTTCTGGAACTTTTATAAACGGATAAACACAAATTACAGTTAAGAACGAAGAAATAATTCCGCTCATACTAAATACAGACATTTGTTTTAGCAAATTGAACGGAGCGAAAAGTAAAATAAAATAGCAAATTACAGTAGAAATTAACGAAAGCGACAAACCTTTTATTAAATGGTTCCTTACTTGGTAACCTTTATGACAAGCAAGGTTTCCTTTCCAGTTTATAAAATAATGCAAACTGTAGTCTATGCACGAACCAATTAGCGAAGTTCCAAAAACTAGCGTAAGAATGTGCATTTTTCCAAAAATTGCCAAAGTTGCCATAATAGCGGTTAAACATGACCAAATAATAGAAGCAATGCTAAACAAAATTGGTTGTGGCCGTTGGAAAATCATTAAAAGAATTACTAAAACAACTATCATAGAAATTGTAGAAATTGTAGAAATCTCTTTTGTTGCGTTAGAAGAACTTTTGTAACTGTGGAATGGCGTTCCCGAATAAATAAAGCGCGTTTCGCTATCTTCGGCTTCTATTGGGTCGCAAACCTGATGAATTTGCACAACCGCGTTTTGTTTGCTAGCAAGTGCAGCACCTTCTTTGCTTAAAACTCCGCGAATCATAACATACCAACGACCATCTACTTGGCTAGCAAGAACTTCGTCTTTTAAAGACATTTTAGTTCCGCTTTTTTGCAGTTGGTCTAAAAAGTTTAAAAGGTCGTGTTCGCCAAGCATAAAAGGGTCATTTTCCAAGTTTTCTAGCGAAGTTACAGTAAACGCACCGTACGCTTTAGAAAGAGCGTCTTGCGCAAAAGTTTTTGCGCCACCTTCGGAATTTAGCAAATTTATAGTTTCTTCATCTAATAAGTTGTATTTATATTTGTTTATGTATTCAAGAATTTGCCCAAAAGAATCTGTATTTTGATAAAGCGAAATAGACTTAAATCTAGAACTTCCGTTTAGTTGATTGTAAACGTTTTCTGCAACTTGTTTTGCTTTGTTAAAATCTGGGTTAGAAACAAGAATAAAAACGTTTTGTCCAGTAAGTTCGGTAAGTTTTGCATCTGCTGCATCTAATGCTTTTCCCAGTTCTGGTTTTGGAAGCATATTAAAAAGGTCCGCATCTATTTTTATGCCTTTTTGAAAAAAAAGCATTACGCAAAATGCGGCAATAATAACTGAATGGAAAATTATCCAAAACTTAAAAAAAGTTTTATTTTGTAGCGAAGTAAGCTTTTTCATCGGCTGTTAGTTCCTTTGGATATTTTTGTTCGGTAAAACTGTATGTAATTGAATCTCCAGAGCCTTCGGACATTACAATTTTGTCTAGTTCTGCAAAAGATTCAGAAAAATTTCCGCTTATTGTAAGCGATTTTAATATTTTTTGCACAACTGCATCTTTTGGCGTAAGAATTGCGTTCCAACTAGAAGCGGAAGTAGAAAAATCAACGTTAAAATTTTCTTGCAAAACAGAAGCGTTTCCGCTAAACATTGCGCTTAAAGTTGTAGAAATGCTTGTAAAAATTTGGTTAGAAGAAGCATCTATAACTGTTTCTTTTCCATTTGCTAAAGTTTGTTTTACGCTTTTCATTCCTACCACCATTGTAGATGGAAATGGTTTTTGCGTTTTCCACATAATTCCGTCTAGGCTGAATATAAACGTTCCGCTAGATTTCATAGAACGATTTACTGCGGAAATTGTTTTTGTTTGCGTAAAATTTCCTGTCATATTTGGATGTTCTGCTAATTTTTTGCAAATAGAATCAAAAGTTTCTGTTCCAGAAGCAAATGCGGAAAAAGCAAAAAGAATTGCTGTAATTGCAGAAATTAAAGTTTTCTTCATAATCTTCCTTCTTCTTTTAATATTTTTTCAACTCTCTGAATAAACCAAGGCGTACATTCAAAGCGAGATTCTTGCGTTGCCAAATTAACGGCCATTTGCGTAGATTCTGCTTTTGTGCAAAGTTCGCCCTTTTCGTTGTAAATTTCGTATTTTATTTTAATACAATTTTCGTATTCTGTAAGGTACGTCTTTACTTTTGCTTTGTCGCCGAAGTATAAAGATCGCACATATTTTAAATTAATGGAAGTAACTGGATACGCAAATCCTTCTTTTACCATTTCTTTGTATCCGTAGCCAATTTTATCTAAAAGTGCGCAACGAGCAATTTCCATATATTTTACGTAATTTCCGTGCCAAACAACGTTCATTGCGTCTACATCAAAAAATTCGGCAGAAATTATAGTTTCGTTTGTTACGTATGCTTCTTTTTCTTTCGTTTTCATTTTGCCTCGTCGT
>CAZJOU010000100.1:0-2410 GCA_964547685.1 uncultured Treponema sp.
CTATAGATTTGTAAAAAATTAAAAATTATCAAATCAATTCGCAAAGGTGGTTCACTTGTATCAATCTTTTGTATATGTAGAAACTAGAATTCAACTTTCTTCTGTAAATTCTGTATTTATTACAAATGAATTAACTAAAAAAATTTCTATTGAACCAACTGTTTTGCAACAAGTTTATACTTTGGCAAAAGCGCTAGAATGTCAAATTTGCACAATTTCCGACGTAGAAAAAATAGTTACGCAAATTCCAGTTCTTAATAATGGCAAAGTTATAAACGGATATTCCGTAAAAATTGCAGAAAACGGAATTATGAATCTTTTGTTTCATAGTCATCAAAAAACAATAAAAATAGAAGAAGTGCGCATAGAAGAAGATTTAGGGCGACTTACGCACGCAAATGGAACTGCGCGAATGGACTATTCTTGTGCCGGAAATCCAAGCATTCGCATAAAAACTGCGCCATCCTTTGAACTTGGCGAAGAAGTTCACATTTTTTTAGAAGAATTGCGCCGACTTACTCAATATTTAAATATAGAAAACGAAAATCAAAAAGACAGCTACATTCGTTGCAACGCTTATGTCGCTCTTTCTAAATATCCTTCGCTACCAGATTATTACGTAAAATTGCGAAACCTTAATTCTTTTAATTTTGCACGCAAAGCCGTAAACCAAGAACTTACTCGCCAAGAAAATATGCTTTCTGCTGGCGAAAAAGTGCGTAGCGAAAGTCGCTTGTGGAACGAAGCAAAATCTTGCACAGAATTTTACAAAGAACGAACAATAAACAGAAAACGTTTTGAACATTTAAATCCGCCGCAAACAATAAATTTGGAAAGCGAAGAAAAAAAACTTTCTGCAGAAATTAAAATTGAACTTCCAGAAGCACGCCGCCAAAGAATTAAAAAACAATACGGAGTTTCGCGTCTTCGTTCAGAATTTTTATGCGACACAAAAGAAAAAGCCGATTTTTTCGAAGAAGTTTGCGCACTTGGAGCAAATCCTGTAAATGCGGCACATTGGATTGCAAGCGAACTTGCGCGTCTTTTAAATAAAGCAAATATTTCTATTTCAAAATCTAAAATTACGCCTGCACATTTTGCTTGGATTATAAAAAAATTAGATTCAAACGAAATTCACAGTTTTACAGCAAAGCAACTTTTACGTTCAACTTTTGAAAATGGTCATTCGCCAGAAAAGTTAATGAAATCTTTAAATATTAAAGAACTTGCCAACGAAAAAGATTTGCTACCGTTTGTAAAAAAAGTTATTAGCGAAAATCCAGAACAATGCAAAATTTTAAAAAGTGGACAAATGTCGCCATTGGAATTTCTTACTGGACTTGTAATGAAAGAAACAGAAAATCGCGCTGTTCCGCAAGTTGTAAAAAGTTTAATAAAAGCAGAATTAAATATTAGCGTAATTTATATGATTACAACTGGTGGCGCAATTTCGGCAATAAGACATCCAGATGGAACAATTTCTGCTGGTGATTCTTCTGTTCTTAAAAATATTGCGGAACAAATTGCAATGGAAACTCCGCTTCAGATTATTTCGGCAGGACAATATTTAAGCGAAGAACTTGAACCAAAAAACTGGGCAGAATTAATTGTAGAAATAACAGAACGAATAAACGCAGGAACTGCAAGCGGAATTGTTATTACACACGGAACTTACACATTAAATTACACAGCCGCGCTTTTATATTGGCTTTTTTCCGATTCGGAAGTTCCTATTGTAATAACAGCTTCTTCTACGTTGCCTTTAGAAAGTACAGAAGCGGAAACAAACCTTAGACTTGCAATAGAAACTGCAAAAAAAGAAAAAAATGGCGTTTACGTTGTTTTTGGCGGAAAAATTCTTTCGCCATTAAATTTGCATTTTGACCGTCCGGGAATTTTTTCTAATTGGAATTTAACAAAACAAAAATTTACAGAAAGCGGACCGATTGCAACGCAATTTAGCGGAATTTCTGATTTAGACAAAGATGTTGTTTCTAAAATTTTGTCGGAAGCAAGCAAAAAAATGTTTATGTGCCGACTTTATCCTGGATTTAGAAGCGACCTTTACAATTCAATATTAAAATATTCACAAGTTCATTCTATTTTTATAGAAATGTACGGAATTGGTTCGGGAAATATGAACGAAAGCGACTATTCGCTAAAACCACTTTTACTTGCAGGAAACAAGCGCGGAATTCGCTTTTATTGCACTTCGCAACAAAAAATTCAATTAGATTTTTCGCAATTTGTAACTGCGCACGGAGTTTGGCGCGAAGGTGCGGTTCCTATGGGTTACTTAACAACGGAATCTGCAATAGCATTGTATTTTGCTTGCTCGCTTTGCGCCGATAGCGACACCGAACTAGACGAAATAATGGAAAATTACGCAGAAATGTATTCGATTTAGCTT
>CAZJOU010000100.1:2510-7135 GCA_964547685.1 uncultured Treponema sp.
GAAGTTGCAGCCGAACTTGTCGAACTTTGCGTATTTGCGCTTGCAGAACCAGCCGAACTAGCCGAACTTGCAGAGTTTGTCGACTCCGAAGTTGTTGCGCTAGCCGCAGCCGGATTTGGATAAACAAGTCTAATTGTTTCTATTTGGCTCTTATGTCGCGACTTTAACAAAAGCGATTTTGTATCATTTTGGTAAACATAACCAGAAGAATTGTAAGTTTCAAATCTATAGTCTGTGCGGAAAGCCATATCGTAAATATAAATTGTTTGGAATCTTTCTATTCCGTTCAAAATTACGTAATGAGTATACGAAAGCGGGAAGTCTATGTTCAAAGTTATAGTTCCCATATTGTCGTTTGCGTAAGTTATATTATTTGCGCAAGTCCAAGCCCAAACCGCACGACCATTATTAAACGCAAGAATTTCAAAATGCGGATAAAATTTATTATTGTGCACAACAATTGGATAAATTTCGCCAAGAGTTCTTAAATCAAAAGAAGAACTATTTTTTAAGTAAGAATTGATTATAAATCTTCCGCCAGCAGAATAAGACGCATTGTGAACAATATTTCCGTAACGCAAAAGCGAATCACCAACTTGAACTGCTTGGATTACAGAAAGGAACGTTCCATTTTCTGCAATAGTTATTGTATTTTCGTCTACCGCACAAGAAGCAAGAATTTTTTCTATACATTTTGGAGCTGCGCCCGAAAGAATATTTGCTAATTCCGGATTTTTTTCCGCTAAATCGTCATAAACAGAAAGAATTGCCGCAACTTGTTGAACAGAAGTTCCCGAAAAATCTGCGCTAGCCACTTTAGAAAGCAAAGAACGAATAGAAGCCGAACCAGGATGCATACTCATAAAATCGGAAATAAAGCGAACATTAAAAATATCAAAACTAGAAGATTCGTTTGCGCGCGAAATCATTTCGCTATAATTTCGTAATTGCGCTTGCAAAGGTTCATTTATTCGCGCAAGAGTATCAAAATAAGGCGCAGAAAGGAACGTTCTAAGCGCACTTCGCTTAAAGTTTTGCGGAACTGCGTCTAAAGCAGCGTTGTAATTTCCATTTTCTGCCATTGCCGCAACGTACGAAACAACTTCTTGTTCGCCAATAGCAGAGGAATCCGCAGGAATTTGCGCAAACGCATTTATTAAATTAGATTTTAAGTTAGAAATACTTTGCGAATAACTTGATTCTGACGCAACTTCAAGCGAAAGCACATCTTCGAAAGAAAAAGAACGCGATTTATCGTAAAATGCGTAAGAAGCAACTGGTTCCGCTTTAGAAAGTGCGATTGTATTTTTTCCAACTCCAAAAGCATTAAGTTCCCAAGTACTTTTTTTGTTAGAAACTTGAATTTGCGAAGAAGTTTCCGAATCAATAGAAGTTCCAACCGCAAAACTATAAGGAATTAAAACTCTAGAAACATTCGACGGAAGAACGCTTTCCATAGAAAAGTGCGCTTTAGAAGTGTCGTCGCTAACAGCAAATCGTATTGCAATGTTATTTGTAAAATCTAGTTCGCACGAAAGCGCAGAAAGTTTTTTCCAACTGGTTAGCGCAATTTCTCTTTCTCTTCCATTAATAACAGCGTGAACAGGCGAATCTTCCGTTCCAGTAAAATTAAGTCCATTAAATTTTACAGCAAATCTATTTTTTAAAGAAATATTATTATTGTCAGAAGCAGATTCATAAAGTGTAACGTGTAAACTTCCAAGTTTTTCTGATATTATAGAATCATTCTTAAACTGAAGAATAAAAATGCCGATAATCAAAACAGCATAAATTATTAAAAGAGAAAAAGACTTTTTTAAAAATTGTGCGAACATTTTATTAAGTTTAATTAATGACAAAAGTAAAATCAACTGTTATAAAACGTTGGAGAATTAAATGAAAAATAAAGTATTTATTTTTGCATCTGCAATCTTTTTTGCTATGAATATTTGCCTTTGGTCTGCAAGTGCAGAAAGTATAAACTTTGCAGAAGAATTGCAAAATTACCTTGTTCAAGGAAATATTAACGCCGCAATTTCGCTTTACGACAATATTCCCGAAAACTTAAAAAATGACGCAGATTTAAAAATTCTTCACGCATCGCTTTTACTTTCTGTAAATAGATTAAACGAAGCAAAAGCCATTACAAAAGAACTAAAAGATTCCGGAAATAATTCAATAGAAGTTTTAGAAGTTGACGCAGAAATTGCAAACGCTTCTGGAAAATCAGCAGAAATAAAAACAACAACAGACGCGCTTTTAAAAGCAGATCCAACAAATGTTACAGCAAATTTAATTTTAGGAAATCGCTGGGCTTTACAAAAAAAATATAAACTTGCACGCGATTACTACAGAAAAGTCATTCTAAAAGAAAAAGATAACGAAGAAGGACTTTTTGGTTACGGACAAATGTCTTATTACCTAGACGACTTGCAAGAATCAAAAAAAGCGTTCAATTCTTTACTTGCATATAATCCAAAAAGCGATGTTGCTTACGAATATTTAGGAAAACTTGCCGCAGAAGACGAAAATTATAAAGTTGCAATAGAAAACATTCAAAAAGCAATAGAAATAAATCCAAATTATACAGATTATTATTTAGATTTAGGAAATTATTGTAGAAATCTTGGTCGTTACGACGATGCAGAAAAAGCTTGGACAAAAGCGATTGAATTAGATCCAACTTACTTTTTAGGTTACGCTTATCGCGCCGGACTTTACGACGAACAGAACAAAATAGAAAAAGCGCTTAGCGACTATAAAATGGTTATAAAAACAAATCCAAAATACTATTTTGCTTACGAAGAAATTGGAATTTTGGAATTTCATCTAAAAAATTGGGAAGAAGCGCGAAATTACTTTATAAAAGCAAACGAAATAAGCGAATCTTATGCGTACAAACTTATGATTTTAGCAACTTACTTAAAACAGAAAAAAACATTTGAAATGAAACAACTTTCCGAAAAATATATGAAACCAATGGACAGAAATTCTCTTGAATATAAAATGATTCGACTTTATCACGATCAAGGTCCAGTTAATGCAGAAAATGCAATAATGAAAGATATTGATAAAGAAACCAACAAAAACAAAAAAGGAAAGATGAAATATTATCTTGGATTGTATTTTGAAATAAAAGGTTCAAACGCTGTTGCGCAAGAATATTACAATCAAATTACAAAAATGCAAACTCCAATGTTTTTTGAATACAGACTTGCAGAATGGGCTTCGCTAGGACAATAAAAAAAACTCATTGTTGACCGAGTTTGCTTTGCAAACACATCGCAGGGCTTGACTCCAGCAATACTAAAAAGACTGTCATTGTCGGGCTTGACCCGACAATCTATTTATAATATTGATTTCTATCTGCCAATAGGTTGAGCCTGTCGCACCGAAGGTAGCCGAAGGCAACCATATTTGCTAAAATAAAACAATGAATCAAAACATAAGAACATTAGAACTAAACGGAAGAAAAATTACATTAATTGGCACGGCTCACGTTTCTGCAGAAAGCATACAAGAAGTTACAAGTTCTATAAAAGAATATAAACCAGATTGCGTTGCAATAGAATTAGACGAAAAACGCGCGCAATCATTAAAAAATCCAGATTCTTGGCGACAACTTGATATTATTAAAGTTTTAAAAAATAAAGAAGGATTTTTGCTTTTAGCAAATCTTGTTCTTGGTTCGTTCCAAAAGCGAATGGGACAAAATGTTGGCGTAAAACCAGGCGACGAAATGCTTGCCGCTATTAAAACCGCCGACGAACTTGGAATTCCTTCCGTTATGGTAGACAGACCAATTCAAACAACGTTAAAACGCGCTTGGGCAAAAAGTTCTGGCGCAAACAAAATAAAACTTCTTTCTGCGTTACTTGCTAGCAGTTTTAGTAAAGAAGAAATTTCCGAAACCGAAATAGAAGATTTAAAAAAATCATCAGAAATGGATTCTATGATGAAAGAACTTGCTGAATATTTGCCCGTTGTAAAAGAAGTTTTAATTGATGAACGCGACAAGTTTTTAGCTGCGCACATTTGGGAAGCGCAAGGCAAAAATATTGTAGCGGTTTTAGGTGCTGGACATTTAGAAGGCGTTGCCGCAAACATAGAAAAAATGGCAAGTGGTGCAGAATCTACAAATACAGACGAAATAAACATTATTCCAGAAAAAAAACTTGGTTCAAAAATTGCCGCTTGGATTATTCCTGCGCTAATTGTTGCATTAATTGCGCTTGGATTTGTTATTGGCGGAAAAAAAGCCGGCTCAGAAATGACTTTTAGCTGGATTTTATGGAATGGTGCTCTTGCCGCTTTAGGCGCAATTATTTCCGCCGCGCATCCGCTAACAATTTTAGTTTCGTTTATTGGTGCGCCAATTACATCGCTTTGCCCTTTTATTGGCGTTGGCATTGTAGCCGGCATTGTGCAAGCATTTATTTGTAAGCCACAAGTAAAAGATTTAGAAAACATTTCCGATGACGCAGGAAGTTTAAAAGGTTTTTACCGCAACAAAATTCTTCGCGTTCTACTAGTTTTTTTCCTAACTTCAATCGGAAGTTCAGTTGGAACATTCGTAGCCGGCGCCGATATAATAGCAACATTCGCAAAACTTTTCGGAAAAGAAT
>CAZJOU010000101.1:0-7124 GCA_964547685.1 uncultured Treponema sp.
ACCACAAGGAGCCACTGTAACCATAAACCGGAACAGCGGATTTAACGGCCAGCTGCTAGACGTTACCGACAATGTGTCTGTCGGAGCCACGAACATTAACGATGCGGCAGGCAGAGGAACTCTTGTCCTTGACGGCGGCAGCGTAGCAAGCGATGACCCTCTTGCAGGCACCACAGGCGGTCTTTATTGCAATGTTGTATTCAGGAACGCAAACTGCAACAAAAGAGGCGGGGCTGTGAAAGGCGGTGAGAACAACAATCTGAGATTCTATAACTGCACGTTCGAGAATTGCTACTCAGAAACCGACGGAGGCGCAGTCTGCATACTAGGCGACTCCCACTATAGTGACCCGCAGGGAATTGTAAACTGCACATTCATAAACTGCACGGCAGGAGAATATGGAGGAGCGATATTCTGCTATGCCTCCAATGCGAACCGCTCTGTATATATAACAAACTGCACATTCACAGACTGCAAAGCGGCATCTTCCGGCAACAACATTTATGCGACAGGGTCTGTCGCGGGTACTGGCTACGCGTGCAGCTTATACTACAGCGAGACAGAAGAGGTTGCGACAGCGGCAGAGAGGGGCACAAGCTCAAGTCCTGTAACAAAATAGGACAATGGCTTTTCTTACATTCAAAGTTTTGTGGAAAATCCCTCCAAGTGATGATATATTTAAGGAAATGGAGGTGCACTATGTCAGAAGCTCTTATGCAAATGTATGACACAATGACAGCTGTGGAACAGAAAGAGTTGTATGATTTTGCGATGTTCATAATCACAAAGCGTCAAACAGATGTTATTAAAACAAAAAACAATAGAATTCCTTACAATGCGTTTGCAGGTGGATTGCATTATATAGCCGATGATTTTGATGAAACACCGGAAGGGTTTGAGGAGTATATGTAATGTATCTGATAGACACCCACATTATTATATGGACTCTTTATGCTCAAGAAATGCTCTCACAAAAAGCAAAGGATATTATGGACAATGAAGAATGCTGTTTTAGTATTGCTTCTTTATGGGAAATGAGTATAAAGAAAGGATTAAAGAAAATTGATTTTGACCAAAGTTTAAAGCAAATAGCAGATACCCTCTTAGACGCTGGCATCAAATTAAGAAGTATAACGCCTGATGATTGTGATATTGTAAAAAATCTTCCTCCAATCCATAAAGACCCGTTTGATAGGATTATTATTGCACAAGCGCTGTTTGATAATATGCCGATACTCACAAAAGATGAAATCATACCCCAATACGATGTTCAAACCGTCTGGAAATAATAAACAGATAATCAGTAAAATTGAAAGCAAAATTGGCTTACTCGCCAGACATTATGAACCTTAAGACAGTATAAATAAAGCATGACGGCGGCAAGTTCCTGTGTTATAATCCGTTCTATGAAGAGAACAAACACATTCGCTTGGCTCGGGCTTGCGGCTCTTGCCTTGCTCTTTGCCGGATGCTCCAATCTGTCTAGCGCAGGAACACAACAATCCGAGTCTACAGGGGCGGGCACGCTTACTATAAGCCTTGCGCCACAAGGCCGCTACATAGCGGCCGCTGACTACAGCCTGTCCAGCGTTACTGAATGGACAATGTTCCTGTATGAGCCTACTGAAAATGGCTACTCTTCTTCTCCCTCTTATACTCTCTCCTGGAATTCTGACACAGACTCCTCTTCATCTGCAAGCACTGCTTCTCTCTCATACAACCAAACCACTAATATCCTGACCGCAAGCAAGATAGAGACAGGAACCTATAAAATCACCATTACAGGAAGCTACGACGAAACCGATAGCGATGGTAATAAAATTACATACAACATAACCGGCGCCAAAGAAGGGATTACAATCTCAAACGAGGATGGCGCGGACAACTCCGCGACAATTCTTGTAGGACTTATGAAGACAGGAAGCGGAGGACTTTCCCTGACGCTCACAAAGGCTGATGCCTCAAATTATTTTTCCATGATAGAAAGCGCAACAGCAACACTTGCCCCGCGCTCAAGCGACGGCACAGCATACTCAACATCAGATACCAGTCCTGTCATTTCACTCGCTTCCGGCGACAACGGCTATGTCTTATCAGCAGACAACAGCACAATAAAATCCGGCTGGTACACGCTTTCTTTTGACTATGACGGATATAGCTTCTCCTTATCTGACACAGAGATAGAGATTGCGGACGGCATTATCACAACCGGCACGATAGCGGTTACAGTCGCGCTGGCTCTGGATAAAACATACTACGCGACAAACGACACCAGCGCAAGCGGGAACGGTCTTTCTTCCCTCTCGCGCATAAATCTTACAAAGCTGCTTAAAGACTTTGGCACCTCATTCCCAGAGGAAAGCAGCATCAACATATATGTGGACGGAAATCCGGAGATAAGCCTTTATGCGCTGAGCCTTGCAGAAGAGAAGATGGCGACAGAAGCAAACAATGACAAGATAATCACGATTTACAATGCGTCCTCTTCTCTCGCGCTTAAGATTTATGCAACAGACGACGGCACACAAACATACACAGCGCTTTCGGATATATCAAGCGCAATTACTGTGACAGCAGACAAAGACGCAGACGGAAATGAATACAATACGCTTGCCACAGGCACCATATCAGTTAATTCTGATTCATCTTACACAGTCACGCTCAAGGACGGAGCGGCGTTGAGCATAGCAAGCGATGTGAGCAGCAATCTTACCGGCACGCTTGGAATATGCGCGGTGGCAGAAGATGAGGATGGAGACATCACAGACAACTTTGGCTATTACGATGACAACGACATTCCTATTATCACGGCGGTGAGCAGCATAAAAGACAATCTTGTGCTGTATGACAAAGACGGAAATGAATCAAGCTATACTGTGACAGAAACTCCTTCCAGCGACGAAACAACCTACACCTGCACAGTTACTTCCAGCTCATCATCTAGCTATGCCGGCGAGATTGCAAGCTACAGCGACCTTACGAGTGCCGCAAGCAATGGCGGAAAATATCTTATAACCCAAGACATAACAGTGACAAAAATTGTGCGTGTTGTAAAAGAGCTTACGCTTGTCGCAGAAGAGGCAGTAACGATTACACGCGGCTCAGCTTACACAGACGGCGCGATTTTCCAGGTTGGATTTGATGGCAACGATGCGCAGACAGGAGCTGTGCTCACTCTTGGCTCAACAGATATGGCGGCAATAACAATTGACGGGGGGGGCAAGAGCGATATTACTTCCACAGCGCCCGCCCTTCTTGCCGTGGCAGGAACAACAAATCTTGCAAACGTGACTTTTACAAGAAACTACAGCACGTCCACAGCGCCCGCAATCTCTATGACAGATTATGACAACTCAACTTCTCCCTCTTTAACAGCAAGTAGCTGCACTTTCAGCTATAACAAGAATTCAAGCAGCACTGATTACGGCGGGGCTGTTCTTGTTACAAACTGCTCTGGAACAGTCAGTTTTAGCGACTGCACATTCACCGGCAACAATGCGACTAGCACAATGGGAGGCGCGCTGGCCGTAAGCGGAGAAAAAACAACAAGCGTCTCTCTATCCGATTGCACGTTCACTAGCAACGTTGCCAATACTTATGGGAAGGATATTATTGTTACAGCAGGCGCGCAGGTTTCTCTTGCGTCTGTAACATGCGAGTCCGATGACACTGCTAACAGAGGCAACATCGCAACAATAGGCGCAAGCATAGTGCAAGTAACAGACTACAAATGCAGCCTGGGCAATATAATGGGATATACAGATAGCAACGGCACAACCACCGCCAGCGACACAAGCGACTACGGCTATCTGCTCTATACACCTAATGCCTTTAGCCAAAACATAGGAACGATTCCTTCTGTGCCTGCAATGTACTTTTTAAGCACCAGCCAATACGTTGCCACTAGTTTTAAGAGTATTCTGACACTGCCGTCCGGGTATTCAATTACAAAGCAGACAGACAGCAGCGGAAACGCTGAGACAAAGACTGTGGGCAATACGTCTTACTACGTGTATGCGCTGACAGAGAGCAGCAGCTAGGGCGCGGAAAACATAATGTCATTCCCATACTTGAACATAATGTCATTCCCTGCAATCAAAGTTTTGTGGAAAATCCCTCCAAGTGATGATATATTTAAGAAAATGGAGGCATCACTATGCAAGAACAGGAAACTTTAGTAAAAGAAGCGATGCAAATTACAGGAATAAAATCTGAAAGTGAAGTCATAATAAAAGCATTGCAATATTATATTCGCAGAAATAGCCAGCAGGAAATCCTGAAGTACAAAGGCTCTCATGTTTGGGAAGGCGACCTTGAACAAATGAGGGCTGTCTGATGGATAGAGTGCTTGTAGACACTTCCGTCTGGATAGATTTTTTCAATGGCGAAGACTCTGAACAATCGCTTGTGCTTCAAAAACTTATACGCAATGGAGAAGTGTATCTATGCCCAACAATCTACCAAGAAATCTTGCAAGGCATAAAAGATGACACACAGTTTGCAGATATAAAACGCATATTGGGACTCTTTGATGTTGTTCATGTCGATTTCCCATTGCTTCAAGATACAGCTGTTGATTTATACCGCTCTTTACGAAAAAAAGGCATTACCATAAGGAAAGCAAACGATTGTCTAATCGCCTCTTATGCGCTTCTATCCAATCTTCCTATTCTTCACAAAGACCGCGATTTTACATTTATCTGTGAAAACTCGTCAGTTGATTCATACCTTTAATTTCGCTTTTCTATCCTGCACAGCATAGCCCGCGCCAGCAGACGAGCTATGCTGTCTCTCGCCTACTCCTTGTACCACCAGTAGCTATAATACGTGCTCTTTAAGTAAGTCGCCGCAGTGGAAGTGTCCGCAAGGTCTGTAGAAGACAGAGCCGTGCCGCTGGTGTAGCTGCTGGAAGTTGTGTAGTACCAGGTCTCTGTGTCCTTGAACGTGGCGGAAGTAAGCGCAGAGCAATTATAGAAAGCATACTGCCCAATCTTTTCCACGCCGCTTCCTATTGTAACGCTAGCGAGACTTGTGCAGCCATAGAACGCCCTAAATCCTATGCTTGTCACGCTGTCTGGAATTATCACTTCTTTAAGACTTGTGCACTCCTGAAACGCCCAGCTTCCTATGCTTGTCACACTGTCACCAATTTCCACAGTGGTAAGCCCCGAACATTCATAGAATGCACGACTTCCTATGGTCGTAACACTATCTGGAATAGTAATACTTGCAATTCCTTTGCAGTTATGGAATGCAGAGTTCCCTATACTTATCACACTGTTGCCAATTATCATGCTTGTAAGTCCTGTGCAGTCAGAGAACGCAGCATTTCCTATGCTTGTTACGCCCTCACCAATATCCACGCTTGCAAGTTCTGTGCAGCCTCTGAACGCACTGTTTCCTATGCTTGTTACGCTGTCTGGGATTGTTATGCTTGTAAGCCCTGTGCAGCCACGGAACGCACCGTTTCCTATGCTCGTCACACTGTCCGGAATTGTAATGCTCGTAAGACCTGTGCAGTTTTTAAAAGTATAATCAGGAATTTCAGTAACTCCATCTGGTATAACAATACTTCCAGAAAGCGCTTCCCCGTTAAGATAAAGCGTTCCGCCATAATACAGTGGATTTGAATAATCATTGCCGAATGAAATATTGCACCAAGCTTCAAGGTCTGTTATATACACGCTAGCAAGGTTTTTGCAATTCTGGAACGCAGAGTCTCCTATGCTTGTCACGCTGCCTGGAATTATTACGCTTGTGAGACTTGTGCAGCCATAGAACGCAGAGCTTCCTATGCTTGTCACGCCGTCGCCAATATCCACGCTCGTAAGACCTGTGCAGCCACTGAACGCATGGTTTCCAATGCTCGTCACGCTGTCTGGAATTGTCACGCTTGTAAGGCCTGCGCAGCCAGAGAACGCAGAATATCCTATGCTTGTCACATCGTCTGGAATTGTCACGTTTGTAAGTCCTGTACAACTCCAGAACGCAAAATTAAGGATTTTAGTCACTCCGTTTGGTATGGCAAGTTCTGTGAGTGCTTCCCCATTAAGATAAAGCGTTCCGCCATAACATAGTGGATTCGAATAACCACTCAAAAATGAGATGTTGCACCAAGCCGCAAGGTCTGTTATATACACACTTGTAAGACTTTTACAGACATTGAACGCAGAGCTTCCTATACTCGTCACGCTGTCTGGAATTGTCACGCTTGTAAGTCCTGTACAGTTCTGGAACGCATAGTCTCCTATGCTCGTCACGCCGTCAACAATCTCCACGCTTGTAAGACTTGTGCAGCCATAGAACGCCTTGCTTCCTATGCTCGTCACGCTGTCTGGAATCGTCACTTCTTTAAGACCTGTACACCCATAGAACGCACTTTCCCCTATGCTCGTCACACTGTCGGGAATATCCACACTCGTAAGTCCTGTGCAACCATTGAACGTATTGATTTCTATGCTTGTCACGCCGGCACCAATTGTCACGCTTGTAAGTCCTGTGCAGTTACCGAACGCATTGCCTCCTAAGCTTGTCACGCTATCGGGAATTATCACACTTGCAAGCCCTGTGCAGTCTCTGAACGCAGCACCTCCAATACTTGTCACGCTGTCACCAATATCCACGCTTTCAAGACTTGTGCAGTTCGTGAACGCAGTGTCTCCTATGCTCGTCACGCTGTCTGGAATCGTCACTTCTGTAAGCCCTGTACAGCCATAGAACGCAGACCTTCCTATGCTTGTCACGCTGGCACCAATATCCACACTGGTAAGACTTTTGCAGCTCTGGAACGCGCCGACTCCTATGCTTGTCACGCCGTCACCGATTGTCACGCTTGTAAGACCTTTGCAGTCACCGAACGCAATTTCTCCTATGCTCGTCACGCTGTCTGGAATCGTCACTTCTGTAAGCCCTGTGCAGTCATAGAACGCAAGTTCTCCTATGCTCGTTACGCTGTCACCAATTGTCACTTTTGTAAGTTCTGTGCAACCCTCAAACGCTTCCTCTCCTATGCTTGTAACGCCGTCCGGAATAACAATCCCCGACAAGTTTGTGTTGCCCATAAATTGCAGATCAGCAATCTCCGTCAGCCCCGTTGTCTCTGACAAGTCCAGCGCGATTTTATA
>CAZJOU010000102.1:0-5580 GCA_964547685.1 uncultured Treponema sp.
CAATAAAAGCAATCATTGCAACAACAATATTTTTTTCGTTCATAACGTACGTCCTCGTAAAGTTTAAAACTTTTAGTTTAATTTTAACTTTTAATTGGTTCATCAAAATTATCTGCGCTTTCGCAGATAATTTTTATTTAATTTGTACTAAAAGCCAAAACTAAAGTTTTTATTTTGCTTTCTTTGAATTATTTTCGCAATTTTCCGCGCGAAATAAAATCCATTTTGGAAATTTTTCGGTGGCTTGGTAACTTTGCAAAATCTTTGTTTAGATTGTCGCTTTTTGCGTTTTTCGCACTTTTTGCGCTTTTTGCGTTTCGTGCGACATTTGCGCCACCACCGAAATTTACGCCTTTTGCCCAAACCGCCAAAGTCGGCTTGTTGCCAGATTTATTTTGCACAGTCAAAAGCCATTCTTCTGGTTCGGGAACTTCAAACTTCATTTTTTCTTTTGTATAAGGATGCACAAATTCTAAAGTTCGTGCGTGCAAAGCAAGTCGACCAAATGGATCTGTTTTTGCGCGATAATTTTCGTCGCCGGCAAGCGGAAAACCTTTAGACGCTAAATGCGCACGAATTTGATTTTTTCGCCCTGTTTCTAGACTAAGTTCAAAAAAAGTATAATATTTTCCGCGTTGTAATATTTTGTAATGCGTTACAGCAGAAATTGTCTTAAATTCCGCTTTTCCGTTTTTTAGAACAAGATTTCGCTCATAAATAGATTTTTCGCTATTGTCATTGCCACTAGAATTGCGATTCCAACTTGCGTTTCGACCTTCGCTAGAATTACGCAAACCATCGCTAGAATTGCGCTTGCCCCGCAAGTTTCGTATCGTCTTTGTTGCGTTTTCGTTTGGTTTTGCATTTTCTTTTGGAACAAACCCAATGTTGTGCGCGTTATAAGCAATTTCATCGTTAATAGTTCCGCTATCTGCAAGTAGTCCGGCACTTTCCGAATTTTCTGCAACAGCGCGGTAAAGCCGTTCCGTAACCATTTTTTGCCAATTTTCCATAATTTTTTTCTGAGCGTCGCTAGTTAGCGCAAACATCATAACGCCAGAAGTGTCGCGGTCTAATCTGTGAACTACAAAAGGTCTGTGTTTTGCGTTATAAGAACCTTTTTTTCGCATAAGATTTTCTAACGCATCTTGCGCAGTTTTATTTCTACTTCCCGGGTAAGGAACGCTTAACATTCCGCTTGGCTTAAAAATAACGGCAATATATTCATCTTCGTAAAGAAGTTCAATTTTTTCGCGACCAAAATCCGCTTTATGTTCTTTTTTAAATTCAGTTCCGGCTAAATTTTTAGGCATTTGTAGATTTTCCCTCGTCGTCTTCGTCTTCTTCGTCGTAATCGTAATCTTGCGGAACGTAATTTTTTTCTAAAACATCAAGAATATCGCGCAACTGTTCATAAACTTTCATATCTTTTTGCAAAGTTTCTTGCGTTCTTCCGTCTACAATAAAAACGTCTGCATAAGAATCTAGCATTTCGTACATAAAAGCGTAATCTTCTTCGTCTAATGCATTTAAAGAATCAATTCCATTAATATCTGTAAGAATGTCGCTTAAAATTGCTTCCAAATCGGAACATTCATCTGTAAGTTCTTTTGTATATTCAAAATTATCTTTTAAAAGATATTCACGATTTTCTTTAATTTCAGAAAGAATTTTTTTATAAGAATCTAAAAGTAATTCGTCATCTGTCATAACTTTAGTTTAGCACGAATTATAAAAACTATCTATTCAACCTACAAAATTATATTTACTACAAAACCAGTTAAAAGTGAAAACAAAATTACAAACGCAATGTAAAGCGCAAAGTTTTTTATTCCAAGCGCAATTTTTAACGCGCCAAGATTTGTTATTTTTGTAGAAGGTCCAGTTAGCATAAAAGCGGCCGCACTTCCAGCGCTCATTCCTTCGGCTAACCATTGTTGTAAAAGCGGAATTGTGCCACCACCGCAAACATAAAGCGGAACTCCAATTGTTGCCGCCATTAAAAGTCCAAACGCTTCGTTTTGTTTGCCAAACAACTTTGCCATTGCGTCCGCTGGAACATAACGCTGAAAAATTGCCGAAAGCGCAATTCCAAGCAAAAACATTGGTCCGGTTGCTTTTACGTTGCGACCAACATTTTTAATAAATCGCAAAAAAATGTTCGGATCTGTATCGTGATTGTGCGGTTCATCAAACGAAGAAAAGTCAAAATAACTGTCATCCCGAACCCTCACGGCACGAACTCTGCCAACATCGTTCGTATGATTCGGAATCTCTTTTTCAACAGATGCTGAACTAAATTCAGCATGACGTTCACATTTATCTTTTCTGCAATAAAACAAATGAACCAAAAGTCCTGCGACAATTCCCATTACAAAGCAACTTCCAATTCTAACCACAAGCATTGTTGGCCCAAGAGCAGCGGAATAAATAATTAGTTGCGGATTCAGCAAAATAGAACTCATCATAAACGAGGCTAAAAAATCGTCTTTAATTCCTTTTTTAGAAAATGCCGCGCAAATTGGAATTGTTCCATACATACAAAGCGGTGAAGCAATTCCCAAAATAGACGCAAAAACCAAACCTACAATTCCCGGAATTCGTTTTCCCAAAAATTCTGCCGCTTTATGAATGTAATTTTTTGCAAAAACAGAAATTGCAGAGCCAATTAAAATTCCTAAAACCCAATACCAGAAAATTTGGCGGAATTGCAAATCAAAATAATACCAAAGATAAATTGCTTCGCGCTTTATAACTTCAATCATAAGTATTTTTTTTGGGCAGTCCGACAAAAGTGGTTTCGACACGCTTCGCTGCTCAACCACCTTTGCCGTCGGGCTTTTCGGGGTTACGCTAGCGCTCCATTCCTGCGGAACGCTTCGCGCCCCTACAATCCCTACTGCATTTTTCTACTATTTACTTTATTTCCACCAATCTGTAATATCGGTTTCCAAGTCCAATTTTTTCTGCCACATCCAAAGTATGAAGTCCGTTTCTTGATTCAATTCTTTGTCTAAGCGATGCAGAATCTGGCGCTTTGTAAACCATATCTATTGCGGCTTGGTCAATCGCCAGCGGATCAAGTGAAGCAAGAATTCCGATGTCGTGCATATCTGGCTCAGCTGGATTTCCGTCACAGTCGCAGTCAACGCTAAGTCTGTTCAAAACGTTGATGAACGCAATGTTTTTTCCGCCGTTCATAGAATTGCAAACGCCTTTTGCAGCGTCGGCCATTGCTTCCAAAAAAGCATTTTGTTGTCCGCCCCAAGGATTAGAAAGGCTTGTTCCGCCAGAATGAATCCACGCTTTGCCACTTTTTCCTGTAGAAGTTCCGCTTCCAAATCCAATAGAAAGATTTTTAATTGCGCCACCAAATCCTGCCATTGCGTGCCCTTTAAAGTGCGAAATTACAAGATAAGAATCATAGTTTTTAAAGTGAGTTCCAACGTAATCTTCTTTTAGTCGCTGTCCGCCTGAAACTGGAATTGCAACGCTACCTTCTTCGTCAAGCAAGTCAAAATCCGCAATCGTTAAAAATCCGTGGTCTTTTACAACTTGTTTGTGCATTGCAACAGATGCTCTGCTTCCGCCGTAAGCCGTGTTACATTCAACAATAGTTCCGTTCACTTTTTGAACTGTGTCTTTTAGCAAAGTCGGACGAAGATAGTTTGAGGCCGGCGGTTCACCAGTGCTTATTTTTACGCCAGTTTTTCCAGTTGCTGTCCAGCCAAGCGCATTGTACGCTTTTAGCATACTTTCCGAAGAAACATCGCGAATAAAATAAACTATTGGCGCATTTTTATCTTCTACTTTGTGCGGAAGACTAGAAGTGTCAATTTGCTGAATTACGGAAGTGTCGTTTTTTGCGTTTTTTGTTGTATTAGATTTAGAAGATTTTGTTGCCGCAAAAGTACAACCCAAAGCAACAAGCGCTAACGCTGAGCAAATAATTACAATTTTTCGTTTCATTTACAGTTCTCCCTAAGCAGACACTTTTCGGGTTCTTCTTTTTTCTACAAAAGTTTTTGCTATTGCCCAAATTCCCCACAAAACTGTTATAGAAAGCGACATAGCAACACCAACAGTTGCAATTTCGTGCAACATAACTTGTGTGTCCGCTGGATTTTTAAGCGCAGTTAAAAATGGTGCGCGCCAAGAAAGTTCACCAGAAAAAACGTGGTCAACAGCCAAAAGAAATGAACCGCCGTAAAGCATATTCTGCAAAACATTCACTTTTTTGATGAAAGATTCAAGTTTCAATTTTTTGTCTGCAGTCTGAACTGTTTTCTTTGCAACAACTTTTGTGGAAATAGCTTTTGCCGCGCTAATTACAACCGCTTCTGTAAGCGGAACCAAAAAACATGCCATAATTTTCTCCTCTATTAGAGCATTTTTGCTCAAAAATTTTATTTCAGTTAGATTTTGCGTTTTTGCACAAATCTAAAAGTTCGCTATATATTTCGCCAAACGACTTTTTTTCGCGTCTGGCAATTTCCGCAACATCGTCGTATTCTGGTAAAGCGCGTTTAATTCCGCTTCCTTCTACAAGTTTTGCGCGAAATTTTCCGTAAGGTGAATCAAGCGTAAGTTCTTTGCGATTTAAGCAAGTTCGCTCCCAATAACTTCGTCTAATTCCAATTGTCGTTGTGTGCTTAAAAATAATTTCTTCTAATTTTTCGCGGTCGCTTTCCGTGCAAACTACATTTAAAAGATAAGCCGGTCGATTTTTCTTCATAAAGCACGGAATAAAGTTTACGTCGCGTGCGCCGGCGCTAAAAAGTTCGTCCATTACAAAACCAAACGACTCGCCTGTACAATCGTCAATATTTGTTTCAAGCTTTACGATTTTATCATTTGCGGTGGTTGAGCGTGTCGAAACCACATTTTCATTTTCTTCTATTAAAAATGCACGCAAAATGCTCGGTCGTTCATAAGTTCGTTTTCCCGCACCAAGTCCGATTTTTTTTACTGTAAAACTTTCTGGCAGAACTTTATCCGTTACAACTGCTGCAACAAAAGCCGCTCCTGTTGGAGTTACAAATTCACCTTTGTCAGAAATCAGATGAAGCGGAAGCGAATATTTTTGCACAATATTTGCAACCGCTGGAACCGGAATTGGAAGAATTCCATGCTGACAACGAATAGTTCCAGTTCCTTCGCTTAAAAACGGAACAAAAACGCGATTTATTTTAAGGGAAGTAAAACAAACGGAAAGCGCAATCACGTCAACAATCGAGTCAATCGCGCCAACTTCGTGAAAGTGAACCTGCTCAACCGGAAGTCCGTGCGCCTTGCTTTCCGCCTCTGCTATTATCTGGAAAATCTTGTGCGCAAGACTACGCGCGCCGTCAGTCATTTCTGTCTTGTCGATTATTTCAAGCACGTCGTTCAAGTTTCTATGTTCGTGATAATGATGTTCGTGTTCCGTGTCATGCTGAACTTGTTTCAGCATCTCTTTAGTAGATTCCGAATCATACGAACGATGTTGGCAGAGTTCGTGCCATGAGGGTTCGGAATGACGGTCATCTTCATGATGGTGATGATAGTCTCTCTCTGATGAGATTGCTTCGTCGCCACACT
>CAZJOU010000102.1:5680-7066 GCA_964547685.1 uncultured Treponema sp.
TCTTCATGATGGTGATGATAGTCTCTCTCTGATGAGATTGCTTCGTCGCCACACTCGTACGCACTTGCTTCGAGTGTGTTCTCGCAATGACGGTTATTTTCATGTCCAAAAAGATATTCCATATCGTGATCATGATTTTCGTGTTCTTCGTCTAAAATCACGTTAAAATCTGCACAATCAATTCCATTTTTATTTACGCGCGTAATTTCTGTTTTAAAACCTTTTACCGGAATAGAATCTAACACTTTTTGCAAAATATCTTTATCTGCGCCAGCATCTAAAAGCGCTGCAACCGCCATATCACCAGAAATTCCTGCGTTACATTCAAGATATAAATCGCTCATTTATTTTCCTACAAAATAAGTTACACTTCGTAACTAACTAATAATTTAAAATATAAAATACATCTTGTCAATTTTATTTTTTCTAAATTATAAAAAAAAATTATTTTCTTATAGCCATTTAATTGACAAATAGCCATAATATAATTATTATAAAATGAAATATTTTTGGAGTTTTATATGAACAATGCGTTTCCAGTTTTTGAAGTAAAAAATAAATTGCCGTTTTTTATTCATAAGGCAGAAGAAGAAGGTCCAGTTGCAATTTCAAGACGTGGCGAAGTAGTTGCGTTTATTATTTCCAAAAAAGATTTAGAAGATTTAAAAGAAAAATCACCTAAAAAAAATATTGTAAAAAAAATCCACGATTCTAGAGCAGAATACGGACTTACAGATGACGATGATTTCGATTATACAGAATATTTTGACAGTTTACGCCTTAGAGGTTATTCCGGCCGCCCAGAAGGCGAACACGTTTTTGACGAGGTATAAAAATGCGACCACTTTATTTACTTGATACAAATATGATTTCTGAAATTTTTAAACCACTTCCAAATGAAAAAGCATATAAGATGCTTCAAGAAAATGTTTCTTTATGTGCTTTGCCTGCAACCACTTGGAACGAACTTCTTTATGGAGTTCATATTATGCACGAAGAAAAAAAACAAAAGTATATTTTTTCAAAACTAGTTGATGACGTTCAAGATGCTTACGATATAATTCAATATGACAATCACGCAGCATGGATTCACGCAGATATTCGAAGTC
Source organism: uncultured Treponema sp. (assembly GCA_964547685.1). Classification (GTDB taxonomy): domain Bacteria; phylum Spirochaetota; class Spirochaetia; order Treponematales; family Treponemataceae; genus Treponema_D. Next base: position 6,790 of record CAZJOU010000102.1, read on the forward strand.
GCTTAAAAGAAAAAGGAAAAACATTAGATTTTCAAGATACACAAACTGCGTCTATTGCGGTTTCTAACTGTATGATTTTAGTAACGCGAAATATAAAACATTTTGAACCAATTCAAGAAGTAAGTCCTTTAATGTTAGAAAATTGGTTTGAATAAAACCCTTGTTTTGTGCTATTCTGTAAAAACGCAACTTTCACAACATTCCATAATTGCAAAGTATGCGAAAAACTAAAACGGCCCACGCCAGAGTCGAAAGGAGTTACAAATGGCAAACAACG
>CAZJOU010000103.1:0-2267 GCA_964547685.1 uncultured Treponema sp.
ATGCTGATGAATATGTTCCAGATGTTTACGGTTCTTTGCAACCAAAAGACAATTTGGGAACTGCGTTTGCTTGCATTTTAAGCGCAGAAAAATCAAAATTAGGAAAAGAACTTTCTATTCAAAATGTAAAAGAATTTGCAAAAAGTCCTTCGGAGTTTGTAAAACAATTTTTGGAAAAATAAAATGTCAAAAGAAACAAAAGAAGAAATTCAAAAAAAATATAATCATAAAGAACTTCCGCCTGTAAAAAATTGGCTTTTGTACACTTACAGAGCGTTTATGAAACTATTTTTTTACGTTTTTTTCGGATTAGGTAGCATTTTTTTAGCAATCTTCGTTTTTCCTTGGATTCGCGTTGCCGAACACAACAAACATAAGTTTCAAATAAAAGCGCGAGCATTTGTTTCCGCATCGTTTAGATTTTTTGTAAATTTTATGCGTGTAACTCGCGTTATAAACTTAAAAGTTGATGATAAAAACGCTTGGCGAAACATTCACGGCAAAATAATAATTGCAAATCATCCTTCTATGTTAGATTTTGTTTTTATAATGTCGCTTGTTCCAAACGCAAATTGCATTGTTCGTGGCGGACTAACAAAAACAGTTCTTGCTGGCGTTATAAAACAATGTTACATCGTAAATTCGCTAGATTTTAACGAACTTTGTGGACTTTGCAAACAAACTTTAGACGAAGGAAACAACGTAATTATTTTTCCGGAAGGAACAAGAACTCCGCGCCACGGTAAAAATCCGTACAAAAAAGGAGCGGCGCGCATTGCTTATTACGCAAAAGCAGGAATTCAACCAGTTCTTGTTGGCGGAAACGATAAATACGGACTTGGAAAGCACGACCCATTTTGGTCATATAATCACACAGAAAAATATATTTACGACTTTTCGCTTCTTCCAGAAATTAAAATTGACGAATACGTTTCGCTTACAGAAACAATTGCCGCAAAACGCCTAACAGACAAAATGGAAGAAGTAATTTACGCTGCCGTAGATAAAAATGACACTTTGTACGTAACAAATAGAGATAAAAATCTGTAAAAAGGAGCATAATTATGGAAAAAATTGCTTGCATTGGTTGTGGTTCTATGGGAGGCGCAATTATTAGCGCAATTTGCAAAAATTTTGATGCAAAAAATATAACGGTTACAGCAAAACATTTTGAACATGCAAAAGAATTTGCGGCAAAAAATGGTTGTAACGCAGCAGAAACAAATCAAGAAGCGGTAAAAGACGCAAAATACGTTTTTCTTGCTGTAAAACCAATTTTTATAAAAGAAGTTATTGTTGGAATAAAAAAAATACTTCGCGAAGATGCGGTAATTATCTCTATGGCTGCAGGAATTTCTCTTAACAAACTTATGGAAATTTACGATGCTCATTACATTAGAATTATGCCAAATATGCCAGCACAAATTGGCGAAGCAATGACGGCTCTTTGCAGTTTATCCGAACTTCCTGCAGAAGATTTAGAAACTGTAACAAAACTTTTGGAATCTTGTGGAATTGTACAAAAAGTTGATGAAAAACTTATGGATTGCGTAACTGCAATTAGCGGTTCTGGTCCAGCGTACGCATTTATTTTTATAGAAGCACTTGCCGATGCAGCGGTTAAATTTGGAATGCCACGAAAACAAGCATATATTTATGCCGCACAAACATTAAAAGGTTCTGCCGCAATGGTTTTAAAAGATGAACGTTGTCCTGCCGAACTAAAAGACGCAGTTTGCTCCCCTGCAGGAACAACAATAGAAGGCGTTGCCGCTTTGGAATCAAATGGATTTAGAAACGCAGTAATAGAAGGCGCAACTGCCGCTTGGAAAAAATCTATAAGTATGGCAAAACAATGAAAGTTAAAAAAAATCGGTAGTCGAGCAAAAGTCGAAACTACCGATTTTTTTTAATTATATATTTTTCTTTTATAACGAAAAACTAGCCAACTGAAATTTTAATTCCATTTGATTTAAAGTCTTTTCCATTCCCGCAATTTTATTTTCCCATTCAAAACTACAATTTGGATGGTCTTTTACATACGTGCGATATTTTGCAAGCTGACCGCGATAATCTGCAATAGATTCCATTAATTCTATAATTCGTTGCATACTCTTGCCTCCTTATTCTATATAAAGAGATTCTTAATTTTCCCACCTAAAATCACTTTATAAAATTTAGAATTTGTGCATAAGTATACTAAATAGAAAAAACTTAGAATACTAGACAAAAATTTAGAATTTAAGTAGATTGCCGTGTCAAGCACG
>CAZJOU010000103.1:2367-7038 GCA_964547685.1 uncultured Treponema sp.
TTATCTAATAAAATTAGTTTTTGGCTTTTCTTTTGTTTCTGGAACGTTAATTCCAGCTTTTTTTCCTGCTTCTATAGATTTTAAAATCCAAGCAAGATTTTTGCCAAGCGTTTTCATTACGTAAACGCCTTCTTCGTCTTTCATAACGTCTTCTGGCGTGTAACCGTGAACCATTGGCCAATAGCAAGACGAAACAATAGGCATTTCGTTTATGCTTGGATATTTTGCAAGAACATCAAGCGTTGCAGTTGTTCCCGCACGTCTAGCCGATGCAACAATTGCAGCCGGTTTGTGATTAAGTTCTTTTCCAGCTTGCATAAAAAGTCGGTCTAGCACAACTTGAATTTCGCCAGTTGGACCTGCGTAATAAACAGGCGAACCAAATACAAATCCGTCTGATTCAGCGCATTTTTCTTTTAGCGATTTTACTAGGTTTTCAAGATTTCCGTTTACAGAATCTTTTCCAACAAATACAATTTCTGAATCAATTCCTTCTTCTTTTAAGGATTTTGCAATTAAATTAAGAGCCGTAAAAGTACAGCCGTTTTCGCGACGACTTCCGTTTATCATTAAAACTTTCATAATGCCTCCCATTTTAAATTAACGATGTTTTTATTATTTTTGCATAATTTATTCGACTTACAGAAAATATTTTTGTTTCTTCCGAATTATTTAATTGCATTTTTAAAAGACTGTCGTTTGTTTGGCGCGCAATAAAAATTGGTTTTCCAAAAAATTTTTCCATTTTGCTAGGATTTTCTTCCGAAGGAATTGTAATTTCTAGCATATCAGAATGATTTATTGCATTTTCTATTAAATGAACTTTTCCGTGAAAATTCATTCCGTCTGCTTCTAAAATTTCCAAACGTACAGTTTCGGGTTTTATTTGCTCTTTTGTTAAAATTATATTCTTTTTAATTCTATTTTCAAGACATTCAGTTTGTTGCTTAGAAAGATTTAGCGATTTTAAATATTCAAGAAAGTCTGATTTTATTTGTGTGGCAATGTTTGCAGAATTACTAGTGGTAGACATATCGCTGGTGGTTGAGGCACTCGAAACCACATTATTTTGCAAATCCACGTAATTTTTTCCCCGATTCAATATTGGAAATTTTGCTAATTCAACATTTTGTTCTGGCGTTTTTACCGCACTTAAAAGTTCAAGTCCGCTTTTTTCAATAAATTCACTTGGTTCTTGTTCTACTGGAATATTTAAAAGATAAATTCCTTCTGCTAATTTTAGTTTTATAAATGGCAAAATTTTTGGATTATTTTCTATAATTCGCTCTGTTTTAGAATCAACTTTTAAAACGTAGCCTTTGTAAATAATTGCGGAAGAATAAGAATTTTCCCATTCTTGTATGTTCATTTCTAAACTTTGCGGAATTTTATACGAATTATATTCAGAAAGAAGCGAAAGAATTTCTTTAGCAGAAGTTCCACTATCAAACGCGCGATAAATTGATTTTTTTGTAATTTCAAATTCGCAAACTGTATTAAAAGTTACGATATTTAAAAAAGTTGTAATTGGCAAAAGTTCTTTTAAAGAAAGACCAGGAAGAATTGCAATGCTTGTTCCGGCGTTTATGTTTACAATTCCTTTTTTGGAAGAGATTGCTTCGCTACGCTCGCAATGACGGGCATTTTCTCTATCGGCAGCGGAATTGCGGAAAACACTTGTTTCTTCGCTATCCCCAGCGAAATTATGGAAAATTTCGTTTGCAATTACTATTTCGTTTCCTTTTTCGTCTTTTCCTATTTCTTGCAAAAGTCCAAATTCTATTGAATTTCTTAAAATATTTTCTATTATTTCGTCAGATAAAATTTGCTGAGCATTTTGACTATTTGCTGGCGAACTTCTATAAGATTCAATAATTTTAGAAAACCTTGATTGTGTTGGAAAATCTGTTGTTCTATCTTTTTGATATTTAATTAAAAATGCAATTCTAAAAACATTAGAAAGCGAAAGTCCTTCTTTTGGAATAGAAACTAAAGTATTTAATAAAAGTTGCGCTTGCGTCTGCAAAGATTGACGCCCAAGTCTTGTTACAGAAGAAGTTGCAATAAAAGCATATTGTTCAACTTCTGAAAGTTCGGCAAAAATTTTAAAGCGTTTTTTGTCTACAGAAAGTTCTTTTTCGCCAAGTTTTACTAATCCAAGATTTATAAACGAATTTAATAAAAGTTTTATGCAATTTTCGTGTCCGCTAAAAACTTGGCAAAGTTTATCAAAATCACGTTTTTTAATTTCCGCGTTATTTTTGCACATTCCCGGATTTTCTAAAATAAAAGAATAAAATGCTGCAATAAAATTTGGCGAAATTGAAAATTGAACATCGTAATTTCGCTCTGCAAATTGTGGTTCTGGCAAAAGACATTTTAAGTTGATTACTTTTAAAAGCGTTTCTTCTAAAATTGGATTTAGCGCAAAAATATTTTGCTTAGTTTCTGAATCTTTATAAGAATAAATTATAAGTCGTTCTTCTAAATTAATAAGTTCAGAATAAATATCAGAAATAAGATATTCCGATTTAAAAAATTCCAAAAGTTTTTCTTGTGTGCAATCTTTTATTGTATAAATTGCAGAAATTATTTTTGTATCAAAATCGGAAAGAAACGCAAGAATAGTTTTTTTGTTTTCTTCTTTGCGAAAAATTGCGCTAAGCTGTTCAATAAGATTACTTTTATTAAACGGAGTATGAATTTCGCCAAGATAAACGCGCATAATTTCAAAAAAGCGTTCGTCGTTCATTGTAGAAAGCGTTTCGCGCCAGCGAACAATTCGTTCTGCTTTTTGGTTTGTTTGTTTTTGAATCATAAAGTCTCCGAAAGTTAGTTTGCTTCGCTTGTAGTTTCGCTTACGCTTTCGCACTTTGCGTTTTCGTTGCAAAGTTCGTCCAAATCACTTTCTTGTGAATAGCGAATAATTTTATAAGAATAACCTTGTTCCGCAAGAAACTTTTGTCTATTTGCGCCAAATTCTTCTTCTACAGTGTTTCGTGTAATTAACGTAAAAAATCTGCTTGTTCGTTCTTTTGGACGAAGAATGCGACCAAGTCGCTGCGCTTCTTCTTGTCGGCTTCCAAAAGTTCCGCTAACCTGAATTGCAAGCGAAGCATCTGGCAAATCTATTGCAAAATTTGCAACTTTAGAAACAACCAAAACGTGAATTTTTCCTTCGCGAAATTCTTGATATATTTTGTCGCGTTCCGCATTTGCAGTTTTTCCTGTAATAATTGGCGCATTTAATTCTTTTGCTAATTCTGCAAGTTGTTCAAGATATTGCCCAATTACAAGAATTTTATCTTCTGGAAAGCGAGAAATAATTTGTTTTGTAACATCGATTTTTAGCGGATTTTCGCTAGCAATTTTATGTTTAATTCTAGCCGGCGAAACTGCATAATCAATTTCTTTTGATTCTGGCAAATCTAAGCGAACTTCTATACATTCTGCTTTTGCAATCCAATGATTGTGTTCCAATTCTTTCCAAGGAACATCGTAACGTTTTGGACCAACCAAACTAAAAACGTAACCTTCGCAACCATCTTCGCGAACAAGCGTTGCTGTAAGTCCAATTCGCCTAACTGCCTGAAGTTCTGCAACTACGCGAAAAACTGGCGCAGGCAACATATGAACTTCGTCGTAAATAATTAAACCCCAATGTCGTTCGCGAAAAATAGAAAAGTGCGGATATGGTCCGTCTTTTTCCGGTCGCCAAGTTAATATTTGGTAAGTTGCAACTGTAACTGGCGCAAGCGTTTTGTTTTCGCCAGTATATTCGGCAATTTGTTCTTTCGTAAGGTTCGTTTTATCTAAAAGTTCGGAAATCCACTGATGAACTGCAGAAATATTTGTTGTAATAATTAATGTGCTTGTTTTTAAAAGATTCATAACGCACATTCCAACAATAGTTTTTCCCGCTCCGCAAGGAAGAACAACCGTTCCAAATCCTGTTCCCGGACCTTTATTTCCTACAAGCGCGTTTGCCGCTTCTTCTTGATAATTTCTAATTACAAAAGGTTTTCCCGCCAAAGTAGTTTTTCGCAAGTTGAAGTCTAACGGTTCGCCATTTTCTAGTTGAATTTCATCTTTTACTGGCCACAACGCTTTTAGCAAAACTTGTTTTATTGTTCCGCGCTCTGTAAGTTTTAATTTAAAGCAATATTTTTTTTCTTCTTCAGAAATTTTTACATTTTGCAAATCTACAGAATCATCAAAAACGCAAGGTTCAAGAATTTTTTTTGCTTGCGGATTTGCTAAAATTTCCAAATAAACTGGGCGCGAATTTGCAACAAGATAAAGATATTGTTCTTTTACAGTTTTTATTTTTTCTTTTGATTTTGAATCAGAATCTAAATCTGCATTTATAATTTCTGAAGATTTTAATGGAACTTCTATTTCTGGACCAGGAATAAGGCGCAACTTTCCAAATCTGCTTGCAGTTTCCTGAATCCAAGCAATAATTGCTTGCGGAACGTCGTAACGCGAATACTTTTCTAAAACTTCTATTGCATTTTGCGCTGTAAAACCTGCGCTTGTTGCGTTCCATAAAGAAAGCGGAGTAAGTCTATATGTATGAAGATGTTCCGGCGAACGTTCAAGTTCTGCAAACGGAATTAAATCGTTGCGACATTCTGTTGCATTCGGAGCGTGAACATCAAGAAGTAGCGT
>CAZJOU010000104.1:0-6963 GCA_964547685.1 uncultured Treponema sp.
GGAATACGCATTTCTACGAATTCCCCTTCATACCTATGCGCGCCCATACTTGGCCGCAGTTACTTTCTTATCAGGAGCAGAACAATGAAAGAGAAAACCCAGGCCCGCAACTACAAGGACACTGTCTTTGTTGACCTCTTCGCCAGGTGCCCGCATTGCGCAGTTAGAAGCATTGCTCGCAAAAAAATAACTCTCTTCTTTTTCCAGGATTCCACAACACAAAAGGGGCTTGCGCCACCTTGCAATAGTTCTTCTTGTATTGTATAAACGCACCCGTGACAGGGACGGATTGTCTCCAAAGCTCAACTGGCCGCAAGGCTGGAATTCAGGTTATGGAGGCAGCTATGAGTTTGTATGAAAAGCTGATGGTGGCTATTTCCGCTGTCCGGCTGGCAATCGACTTACTTACGCGCCTCTTCCATAGACGGAAAGAAGACGAGTAAAAAAATAGCCCGTCCTGTCTAGCACACAGGGCGGGCGAGTCCGAAAGGACTTTAAACTACCTGTGAGGCAATCCGCTTAGGAGCGGGTGCACCCCTTTCTTAAAATATACCACATTCTATGAAATTGTCAAATCTTGTTTTTTCAAGCGTGTGGCGCTTGAGCACATTCGCGCGGGCTCGCGCGCAGAGCTTAGGGAGAGGAAGGTGCCCTACTCAGAAGCGCGCGCCTTCCTCTCCCTAAAACCCACTCCTACCGCGGCACTGCTCAGGGGCGCTGCCCCTAAGAACCCCTACGCTGCATTGCCGCAAACAGCATTTTCTGCCCGTAAAAAAATACGTAAAGCCTGCCCAGAGCATTTTCTGCCCGTAAAAAAATACGTAAAGCCTCCCCAGCGCATTTTCTGGTCATGAAAAAATGCGTAAAGCCTGCCCAGCGCATTTTCTGCCCGTGAAAAAATACGTAAAGCCTGCCCGACGCATTTTCTGCCCGTGCAAAAACACGTAAAGCCTCCCCAGCGCATTTTCTGCCCGCGGGAAAATCTGCAAAGCGGATGCAAAAAAAATGCTCCCGCGGAATTTCAGGAGCTGGAAGCGCACTGCCTGCACTGTGCGGAAGGCTCTCGGCAGAACCATGTAAATAAAAATCGCTCCTGCAATTTTTATTTACAACATACGTACTGGGGAAAAGATGCGCCATCCATGTCACTTGTAACGAGCCAAATCCTGTCTCAAAACAGCACTATTTGATTACATACAATATGCTGCGTTTGTCGAAAGTATGATATGCAAATTTCTTAAACAATATCCTTAATTCTTACAACTTCTTTTATATTCTTTAAGAAGAAATACGCAGCCTCTTCATCACGCTGATAAAGATTCAAAATAGAGCAATGAGGAGAATTTACATCTTGTATAATATCAATGTTCAAGGACATAAAATTTTTTATATCATTTGCTACATCAGAATATTTTATCTTTGCAAAACAGCCTTCAGGTTTTAATTTCAATCCTGACTTTGGCATCCAGCTTTTCAGATTCTTAAAACTATCGCTAAAAAAGAATTCAAACTGATGAACCGACAGATCTTTTTCATCTTCAGGACGATTTAGCATCGGATCTTTTTTTCTTAGATAAAAAGCGCCTGCCAACACTTTGCCGTCTTGAATTTGGGTTGGTTTACAATATCTGACTATAGAATCACTTTCTTTGTTCATTTTTACAACTGAAGAAAAATATTAGAAATCTCTTGAACAACACCAGTCGCCTTTAGCAGACATTTTTCTTCTTTTATTCCAGTAAGAGAAATTCTATTGTTTGTCATAAACAACAACATTACAATATCGTATTGATGATACTGCCGCCATTCAAAAACAATGTAACCTGAATTATCAACACTGATAAGAGGCGGCTCCGTTTGTTTTACATATTCTAAGAATTTTTTAACAGTGCTTTTTGAAAGGCTGAATATTTCTGCATCCTGATCTTCATCAAGATTTTCAACCAAATACTTCATCCGATTCTGGATGTTTTTTCTGTATGAATCCGCAAATTCTTTTTTTATAATTTTTTGTGAATCAAATTTTGTTATTGTTAATACAGGAACATCACTTTCGCTTCTAAAAAATTCAACAGGTTTTTGTGATAAAAAAATCAATTCTCTTGATTTGTGTGAATCATAATCAAAATTTTTAAGCACATTAGAGTTTGTCATTCTTAATTTTACCTAATATTTCATTGACAGCTTTTGCTAAATCTTCCAGCATTTTCTCATCTAATGCATAAGAACCAATCACGCTAGGATTATTCTCATAATCTATATCAACAAAATCTAGCATTGCCATTTTTCGCTGATTTATTCTTATTCCAAATCCAGACGGCAAGATTGTCGGAATGTTTTTTTTAAGTGTTCTTTCTTTATTTTCTGCCATAATAATTTTATTATATCTTGTCAATCGTCAAAAAACAATAAGAAATTCTTTCTTTAACAAAATCAAGATTTGCCTTCCCAGCCCCCCGCAGAAGCATGGAGAAGTGTCATTGCCGGGCTTGACTCGGCAATCTTTGTTCCCACACAACCAACACACAAAAGGGGCTTGCGCCCCTTTTTGTGAGATTTCCCTTTATTTTCCTAAAATCTTTTTGTTTTCCAAAAGACATTGATTGCCTGCAAAATTTGCATCATCCCACCCATTTTTCTTTGCTGTGTCGCAAAACCACTCTTGAACTTTCTGCGTCACACGCTGCATGTTCGAGCCCTTGTTGTCCTGATTATAAATATCCAGCACTCTCTGGCTGTCTACAATGATATTAGGATCGTTTTTTGAACGGTCATCAGGATCTGGAAATACAAATCGTCTTGCCATAAATAGATTCCCTTAAAACTTGATTTTTAACTCTAAATTGCAGTTCCAGCTCCCGCGGAATTGCAGGAGCTGGCAACACACTGCCTGCACTGTGCGGAAGGCTCTCGGCAGAACCATGTAAATAAAAATCGCTCCTGCAATTTTTATTTACGCGCAAAGCCATACACCTTTGCGCCCCAGTTGGCGCATTGAGCTGGCAATGCGCGCCTACGCCTCCCGCACAGCACCGGTTTTCCCGCAGACCGCTCGCTGCGTTGCCGAGAATTGCGTGCTACCCGCTTACTTTACAGTAAGGACAATGTCGCCAATTGAACTCTTCCAAACAGCAGCTTTGGCTTGAGTCAGCACAATAGTAACTTCCACAGTGCTGTTGGCAGAAACTGTCACATTGCTGCCAAACGACTCTTCAAATGAAATGCCTTTGCCGCTTACAGTTTTGCCTAAAGCTACAGAGTCACCGCTGCCGATTTTGTATGAAACGGCTGCGTTAAAGTTGCCTGTCTGTCCGCAGCCAGCCACAAACGAGAGCTTTGAAAGCGTTATGTCTTTTACAGCTGTTGCAGTGAATGTGTAGGTAACAGTGTCGGTTACAGTTACTTCAGACGCAGACTGCAGGAAATCTCCGTTTACAGTCATTTTGCCGGATTTGTTGGTTGATTCCGTCACTTTGTTAACTGAATCAGCAGAACTAGTGCTGTCCCAGCTTGTAGTCCAGGAAATAGCTGCTCCTGTAAGAGCGCTGCTGTCTGACGCTGTGGCAGACGCAGATGGCGCAGAAGTTGAAGAAGATGACACTGTTGCATAGTAGGTTAATGTGCTTGTCGAATTCACCGTCACGCTGTAAGTTCCTGTAACTCCGCTTCCGTCCGCCGCTGTCGCTGTGATTGTCGCGCTTCCAGCCGCAACTCCTGTAACAACGCCGTCAGCAACTGTCGCAACCTCTTCATTCGATGAGCTCCACGTTACAGATGAGTCTGTCGCGTTTTCCGGTGTTACCGTCGCTGTGAGCGTGAGCGTGTCGCCCGCGTCGATTGTTCCGCTTGCGCCATTGTCGCTGTCTGTTACTGAGATTGCTGTGACAACGACATTCGCGTCCTGCAATGTGATTTCAGCCTCAGCATAAACAGTGTCGCTTACTTTTGCTGTGATTGTTGCAGTTCCCGCGGCAACGTAGGTCAAAGTAGCCTTTGTGCTGTCGCTTTCATCCGCAGTAACAGTCGCAACTTTTTCATCGCTTGAAGACCATGTCACTGTTTTTTCTGTGGCACGCGCCGGCAGGACTGTCGCTGTAAGAGCCACGCTCTTGTCATCGTCAGAAAGACTGCTCAAAACAACTGTATCTTCCGGCGCGCCAGAGATAGTCACGCTTTCCGCCGCAATTGTCTGTGCCTCATTGTAGAGCACGATGTGGTCAGGGTAGATAGAGCTTCCTGCTCCTGTCACTACGATCGTGGTTTCATCTGTAGAGCCAGTATTGAATGTATAGCCGATAACATCTGTAGAGCTTCCATTAACAGTAATTTTGCCTTTCGTTGTTACCGTGACTGCGTCATTGTCCCCGATTTTAACAGTAAAGTCGCGGCTTCCGTTTGAGTCTTTGATATAAAGGTCAAATCCTAGAACCCCCTTTACTTTGATTGAGAGAGTGCGGTCAGTTGCCATATTGTAATAAGTATTATTCCACTTATCTACAGATGCCGCCAGGTAGCCGTTTTTAAGGATGTCAGACTTGTATATGTCAAGAGATGCGCTTTCACCTGTAAGCTCATAAGTAGAAACAAGGCTGCTTCTCACTTTTGTACAGCCAGTTGTTGTAAGCGTTACTGTAGAGCCGCTTATAGTATAGTCAGTTGTCTCTGTAAGGCTGTAGCTCGTTGCATACGCTGTAAAATCTGTTGCTGAAAGCTCATCGGTAATTGCAGTATTGGAGTCATAGTAGACTGTATATGTTGTCTCCGCCGCTTCCGTCACAGTAATCTTATACTCTCCGCTTACACTGTCATTCGCAGTCGCTGTGATTGTCGCGCTTCCTGCCGCAACGCCTGTCACAACGCCCGTAGAGTCAACTGTCGCAACGTCTGTGTCAGATGAGCTCCAGGTCACGATGTCCGTAGAGTCGCTAGGCGTGAGCGTCGCTGTGAGCGTGGTTGTGCTGCCCGCCGCAACTGTTGCCTCTCCAGTGATTTCTACCGCTGTAGCCGCCACCTTGTCAAAGCTCACGTAGATTGCAGGAAGAAAAGCCTGTCCGGAACTTGTGTCAGAAAGAGAAAGCGTGATTACCGCCGTGTCTTCTCCTGCGTAGATGAACGAGGCCGCGTTTGTCGAGTCAAATTCTGTGGTTGTCGCATCCGGCGTTGTTCCCACGTTGCTCACAGTTGTCGCGCTGAAGCTGCTTGAGTCAATCGCGCTTCCGGTCGCGGTCGTTGCAGAAACTACGAAGCTTGTGGCGCTGTTAGAGTCATACGCAAGGTAGATTTTGCTCGCTCCGCCCACGATAAAGCTCAAGGCGCTTGTCTTGTAGAACCATGCTCCGTGCTGGCTGTCCTTGTAGTACATTGAAGAGTATGTGACATCTCCGTTTTCGCCTGTCGAGGAAGCGCCCCCTGTCGAGCAAGAGGAAAGCAGAGTTCTCAAGTCAAGAAGCGTGTTTTCTGAAATCGGGTACTGCACCGCGATTGAGTAAAGATAGTTTCCGCCTGTGCTTGCTACAGTTGCGAGCGTGATTGTGCTGTCGGCCGCCGCCACGTAACTGTAGCTTGTTCCGGTCTGCGTGTCCGATGTTGTCGTTCCGTCGCTCAAAGTGTAGCTTGTGTAGCCAGAGTAAGAGGAAACCGTGATGATTGCGCCTGAAAGAACCTTGAAGCTGATTGAGCCTGCAATCTGGCTGTTGTTTGTGCCGTTGTCGCGGACTGTCGCGCTTGAAGTGTCAAGCGTTGTGAGCGTAGAGTAGTTTCCGTCTTCTCCGAACGAGATTTTCGTAGAAGAAGTGATTGTATCTACTCCAAAGACCTTAACATATCCGCTTACAGTCAAAGTCACAGTCTTTGAGTCTGTGTCAGCTGTGTAGTCAGTGGTTTCTGTAAGGCTGTATTTTGCAAGCTGTGGCTCTGTAAGCTCTGCGAGAGTTTCTCCTCCATAGACAACAGAGTAGACCACCTCGCTCGCAGTGACAGAGCAGCTTTCTATCGCGCTCTCTCCTGCGTTGTAGATTCCGATGTAGTATGTGGCATCCTCCTCTGTGTCGTTCGCAATCTCTGTGCCTGTAAGTGTTGATGAGTATTTTCCGCTCTCATCAAACAGGAAGAGCGTCACGCCGTCTGTAGCCGCCACCTCGTATGCGGAGCCGGCCGGCACTGTCACTGTGATGAACTGCATCTCGCCCGCGCCGAGCGCTCCAGAGTAGCTTGCGGCCGCCGCGCTAGGTACCAGCGTGAAAGCGGCAGATGCCGAGGTCTCTCCTACTGTGACCGCGCTTGCGCTGACTCCCGATGTGAGCGTGCTTCCGTCAGAGTCCAAAGTCTCAACCTTAAGGCTTCCGGCTTCGTACTCTCCCACAGGAATCCTGAACGTGAACGTGTAGCTGTAGCCGGCTACGCCCGCGCTGTTTTCTCCCTCTGTCCTTGTTCCCTCGCTCAGAGCCTGGCTCACCGCGGAGAACGCCGCCGGTGTCGCCGTTGAGCTCAAGCGTACGCTCGCTGTCTGGGGAGCCACCGCGCGTGCTCCCGACACCTGCTCCGCTAGCGCGTCATAGTCCGGAATGAACACAGACGCGACCGCGCCTCCCCTGGAGGCCGAGCCCTCGTCCCCAGTGCCCGCTAGATCCGAGCACCCGAAGAGCCCCGCCGCGACCACCGCCGCCGCGAGAGCTCTTCCTATTGTCCTAAAAATATTTCTTTTCATTTAAGTTCCTTTTTCTTTTGTTTATTTTCTTAGCATCATCATATTGAGGCGAAGCCGGAATATCCATGTTGTCACTACAGCATAGATTCTTCGCTCCGCTCAGAATGACACACACCGCCTATCCGCGCCACGGATGGCGCGCCCAGTAAGGCGCAAAGGTGAATGGCTTTGCGCAAGATAGAAATTGCACGGATGCAATTTCTATCTTAACGGCGCGTCAAGACGGATTTTGAATAGACTGTTGTGCCGTACAGATA
>CAZJOU010000105.1:0-2311 GCA_964547685.1 uncultured Treponema sp.
TGAATCTGTGGGAAATTCATTTTTCCAAAAAGTATACTTTACAAAACTTCTAGAATTTCGCGGAAAAAGTGGTTTTCGATTTTTGCTTTGTTCATCATTTCGCCAAACGAATAATAGCGAACTGGCTCGTATAAACGACCAAGCGCAATGTAGTCGCCTTTTTTGTCGGTTCCGTACGTCATATTATAAACAAGGCCGTTATACTTAAACTCAAATTCTTTTTTTGTGTTTATAAGAAAAAGCAAATCGTCTTTTGTCATAGTTTTAATAAAGCGGTGGTTAAGTTTATCGAAAGCAAGTTTAATTGTCATTTCGACAGGCTCAATGACCGCAAGTTATATCACCATATTCATTGCTTCGCGAACTTCTTCTAGCGTTTTTACGGCAATTTCGCGGGCGCGTTTTACTCCGTCAAAAAGAACGCTTCTAATATATTCTGGGTCTTTTTCAAGTTTTGCACGTTTTTCGCGAAGTGGTCGCAAAGTTTCGTTTAATGCAACTGTAAGTTCTTCTTTAAGTTTTCCGCCGCCGCCTTCGCCAATTCTTGAAGCAATCGCTTCTGGCTCTTCTTTTGTGCATAACGAAATAATTTGTAAAAGATTCGCTACTTCTGGTCTATTTACAGGGTCGTAAGTAATTAGCCGTTCGCCGTCTGTTTTTGCTTTTTTAATAAGGCGAGCAGTTTCGTCTTCTGTTGCAGAAAGCATAATTGCGTTTCCGCGACTTTTAGACATTTTTTGCGTTCCGTCTAAGCCCATAATGCTTGGCGTTTTAGAAAGCAAAACGTGCGGAAGCGGAAAAATCGGCTCTTTTCCGTCGCAAAACTTTTTATTAAATCTGTTTGCAATCGTTCGTGCCATTTCTACGTGTGGAAGTTGGTCTTTTCCGGCAGGAACAACGTTCCCTTTGCAAAACAAAATATCAACTGCCTGATGAACCGGATAAGTGTACATTCCAGCGTTTACGTTTGTAAGTCCCGCCGCCTGAATTTCTTCTTTTACTGTTGGATTTCGGCTAAGTTCCGCATTAGAAACCAAAGTTAAAAAAGGAATCATAAGTTGGTTTGCTTCTGGAATATACGAATGAGGATAAATAATTACGTTTTCGCTAGGTTCAATTCCAGCCGCAAGATAATCTATTACAAGTTGTTTTGTATTCTGGCTAATTTCCTGATAAGCGTCGTGGTCTGTTAAAACTTGATAATCTGCAATCAAAATCATTGTTGGAACACCAAGTTTAGAAAGACGAACGCGGTTTTGAAGTGAACCAAAATAATGACCAATATGTAGTCTTCCAGTTGGTCGGTCGCCAGTTAAAACTCTGTATTTTTTAGGATTTTTTACAATGTCTTCTTCTATTTCTTTGCTTTTTTTAATTGCAGCCTCGTAAGTTGCGCTATTAATTGTTTCTGCCATTTTTTTCCTCGATTATTTTACATTATCATAAATAAAAAGATTATTCTATTCATTTAACACATTACAAAAAAAACGCTAAAATTAAAAATATGACGCTATCTAACTTTGAAACTTGGCTTAATAATTACTTAAACTTTGAAAAAACACAAACAAAAGGCATTTTTTGGCTTGAATCTATGCGCTTTTTGTGCGAAAAACTAGGAAATCCACAAGATAAAATTCCTTGTATTCACGTTGCTGGTTCAAAAGGAAAAGGCAGTTGTTCTGCAATGATTTCTAGCATAATAGAAGAAGCTGGTTTTAAGTGTGGCGTTTACACATCTCCACATATTACAGATTTTAGAGAAAGAATTGGAAGCGCGCACAGTTTTTTTAGTGATGAAATTTACGAAAAATCGGCAGATGAACTTACCCAAACTGTAGACTCTATTCCTTTAAAAGAACTTCCAGCAGAACGTCCACTTACTTGGTTTGAACTTGTTACTTTATTTGCTTTTTTGTGCTTTAAAAACGCAAAGTGCGATTTTGCAGTTTACGAAGTTGGACTTGGTGGCAGACTTGATTCTACAAATGTTGTAAAACCGCTTGCAAGCGTTCTTATGCCAATAGAACTTGAACATACAGAATTTTTAGGAAATACAATTAAAGAAATTGCTGGCGAAAAAGCGGGAATTATAAAAAATGGCGTTCCAGCAATTATTGCGCCACAAAACTACAAAGATGCAGACGAAGTTTTTTTACAAAAATGCAAAGAATTGTCTTCTGAATGTATCTTTGTAAAAGACAGAATAGAAAATCTTTTTTATAAATATAACGAAAATGGCACGATGAATGTTGATTTTGTGATGGAAGATTCTCGTGTCAAGCACGAGAATGACAAAGAACAGCACGAGAAT
>CAZJOU010000105.1:2411-6927 GCA_964547685.1 uncultured Treponema sp.
ACAAAGCGAAACACACATAAACGCAAATCTTAAACTTTTAGGAAAAGTTCAAGCATTTAACGCTACAACTGCAACTTGTGCAATAAAAACGGCAATTCCAAAAATTTCAGATATAGCAATAAAAAATGGCTTAGAAAAAGCATTTCTTCCTGGAAGATTTGAAATAAATGGCAACATAGTTTTAGACGGAGCGCACACAGTAAAAAGCATAACTAACACAATAAAAACGTTGAATGAAGTGTTCCCGAAAAAGATTGCCCAATCAAGTTGGGCAATAACAGCCTCTGCCCGAAAGTACATTCTTATTTTTGCATGCGCAGGCGACAAAGACATAAAAGATATTGTTCCGCTTTTTAAGAACGAATTTGATTTAATAATTTTTACAGAACCAAAAACCGTGCGACATTGCGATGCAACTAAAACAAAAGAAATTGCAGAAAAGAGCGAAATAAAAGCAACTGTAATAAAAGATTTGGAAAACGCTATAAAAATAGCGCAAAAACATTCCGAAAATAAAGATATAATACTTGTAACAGGTTCGTTTTATCTTGTTGCAGAAGTAAAGGAAATATTAGCAAAAATATCAACTTTTAATAAAAATTAATAAAAATTGCATGTGCGGAGTGAAAACCGGCTTTTGCGCACCGAAGGTCGCCGCAGGCACACTTGCAGGGCTGGGTTGCGAAGCAACCGCTATATAAATTTCCTATGCAGCCTGCACCGTGTGCAGCAAAAACGGATTTTCACGGAAGCACATACAATTTTTATTCTTAGGAATAAAAGTTAAAATTTATGCTAAAAGAGCGAGAAAAAAAATGCGATGTACAAAAGCAATAATTTATTCTGATAATTTACGAAATAACATAAGCGAAATAAAAAACAACTTAAAAAAAGGTGTAAAACTTTGTTGCGCTGTAAAAGCAAATGGCTACGGAAACGATGCTATAAACTCTGCAAAAATTGCAGAAGAAATGGGTGCGGAATATCTTGCAGTTGCCACAGTTCCAGAAGGAATTGAACTTAGAAAAGCAGGAATAAAAGCAAACATTCTTATGCTTTCGCCTTTTAATCCAGAAGAAATAGAAGAAATTATAGATAACAAAATTATTCCGCTTGTTTTTGATTCAGAAATAATTAAAGAATTTAATACGATTGCGGAAGATATGGTTGAAGAAAAATATCCAGTTTTTCTTGCTGTAGACACAGGAATGGGACGCATTGGTTGCCTTGCAAACGAAGCCGAAAAATTTGCAAAAGAAATAGACCAAACTTCTAGTTTGCGCCTTGCCGGAATGATAACCCATTTTGCAGTTAGCGATGGAATTTCTAAATCAGATATTGAATACACAAAAAAACAATTTGAACTTTTTAAAGAAGCAACAGAAAGCGTAAAAAAAGCAGGAATAAATCCGGGAATTAGAACTTGTGCGGCAAGCGCAGCCGGAATTGCAAATCCAGAATATCAAATGGATATGATTCGCCCAGGAATTATTTTATACGGCTATTACCCAGACGAAGTTACAAAACAATATCTTGAATCTAAAAATATAAAATTAAACTTAAAACCTGTAATGCAATTTGAAACAAAAGTTTCTGCAATAAGACATTTTGCAATAGGAAAATCTGTTTCGTACGGAAGAACTTGGACAAGCGAAAAAGAAACGGATATTGCAGTTTTACCAGTTGGCTACGCAGACGGACTTTTACGACGAAATTCTCCAGGATTAAAAGTTTCCATAAATGGAAAAGCGTACCCAGTTGTAGGTCGCATTTGCATGGATCAATGTATGGTTGACATTGGATTAAATAACAAAGAAGTAAAACGCTGGGACAAAGCAATAATTTTTGGACCAAAAGACAAAGGCGCACTATTTGATGCAGATGACATTGCAAAAATGACAAACACAATAAGTTACGAAGTAATGACATCTGTTTCGTATAGAGTTGAACGGATTATTATGTAATAAATCTAACAGAATTTTATTTTCTCAATAAAAAGCGTTCATCTTGCAAATTATGTTGTAATTTATTGAGAAGATAATTGTTTTTATGTATAATAGTACATATTTAAAAATTTGGAGGCGTCCCATTTTTTTTAGGGGAAAAGTAAAATGATAAAACAGAAATATACTAAACTTTTATTTATTGGACTTAGCCTTTCGATTCTTGCTTCTTGCGCAACAACAAAATCGGCTAACAAAGCTCAATCAGACTCGCAAACTGTTTCAGAAATACAAGAAACTGAACAAACAACAGAAAAAATAAAAAAAGAACCTAAACAAATATCAGTAAAAAATACATCAAATCAACAAGAAAAAGCGTTTAAAGAACTTGTAGATTCTATTGAATTAAAAGTTACATCGCGCCCAAAAACAGTTTATGCAAACAAACCTTTTACAACGCCTTATGTTGTAACTGTAACAAATGCCGAAGGTCCAGTTAAAGATTTAGATATTACAGTTGCATATCCTTCTGCGCGCACAAACGATACAATTTCTTACAATAATATTCAACTAAAAACAGATGAAGAAGGAAAAATTACTTTTAAACCAGATGTTCCAACTTTTGCCGTAAAAGACGAAGTTACATTCTACCCTACACCAGTAAGTTCAAATTCTACTATTGTTCAAACTGCATATAACGCAGCCGTAAAAGCACCATATACAGTAAAATCTAGTTATGTAACATATCCTTATGGAATTTTATTTGTATACGATTACAACGAAAACGGAAAACCAACCACAAACAATTTTACACTTTTGCAAAGTCTTAGAAATTCTGGCGTAAGCGTTGGAAATGCACCAATAAGTAGCACATCTTATTTTGACCGACCAATTCTTGACCTTTACAATGCAACACACAATATTGTTGGAAACGCATACAACTTTCTTGTTGTGGGAACATTTAAATATGCAGAACCAGCAGTTGAATCAGAAGGAAGCGCAACTGTAAAACTTGTTGCAGATATAACTTGTCTTGATATGAAAAGCGGAAGCACTTTATACCAAACCAAAATAGAAGATTCTGCAACAGATAAAAACAAATGGTCCGCAGAACAAAAATGCAAAAAGACTTTAGCAGAAAAAGTTTCTGAAGCAATAATCTACGGAATGTAAGGAAAATTAAAATGAAATACACAGACACACGAGACAATTCTGTTTCTACAGATTTTAGAACAGCCGTTATGAATGGAATGAATTCTGCAACTGGCGGACTTTACATTCCAACTAGTTTTCCAAAACTAGATAAATCTTTTATAAGCAAAAATCCTGAACCTTGTTTTAGAGAAATTGCTTTTAATATGGCAAAACCTTATGTAGAAGGTGAAATTCCAGATGAAGATTTAATGGCAATTATTCAAGACGCATATCCTTTTGCGCCAAAAGTTGTGCCTGTAGATAAAAGCGCATATATTTTGGAACTTTTTCATGGTCCAACTTGCGCATTTAAAGATTTTGGCGCGCGCTTTATGGCCCGCGTAATGAGTTATTTTAACAAAACAGAAAACGGAACTTTGCACATTCTTGTAGCCACTTCTGGCGATACAGGTTCCGCTGTTGGTTCGGCTTTTCATAACGTTCCGGGGCTTGATGTTACAATTCTTTATCCAGAAGGAAAAATTTCTAAAATACAAGAAAAGCAACTTTCTACATTTACAGGAAATGTACGTGCATTAAAAGTAAAAGGAACTTTTGATGACTGCCAAAAACTTGTAAAAACTGCATTTACAGATTCTGATTTAAGAAAAGAATTTAGACTTTCTTCTGCAAACTCTATAAATATTTCGCGACTTTTACCACAAAGTTTTTATTATATGTATTCTTCTTTGGTTGTGCGAAATCGCGCGCCATTAGACACAAAACTAGAAAATGCTTCTATTATTTGTGTTGTTCCATCTGGAAACTTTGGAAACTTAACTTCTGGTTTAATTGCAAAAGAAATGGGCGCGCCAATTCGCGGATTTGTTGCGGCAACAAACACAAACAAAACAATTCCAGATTGGATTGCAACTGGAAATTACAATGCTCGCCCTTCTGTAGAAACATACGCAAACGCAATGGACGTTGGCGCGCCTTCTAACTATGAACGCATTAAGGCAATGTATTCGCTAGAAGATGTGCGAAAAATGTTTGCTTCTTATTGGCTAGATAACGACGGAATTATGGCTTCTATTACAGATTGCAAAGAAAGAACTGGCTACACTATTGACCCACATGGCGCAATTGGTTGGAAAGCATGGGACGACATAAGAAATGGCGGTTTTGAAGCGCTTAAAAATGGCGTAAAAAATGATATTTCAAAACCGGGACTTACACCAAACCTTCCAGAATGGGCAGGCGAAGTTATTAATAAAAATGCAGTTGGAATTATTTTGGAAACTGCACACCCAGCAAAATTTGGCTCTATTGTAGAAAAAGCAACTGGTCGCGAACCTGCAATTCCAGAAGCATTGCAAGCCGTTTTGGATTTACCAGACAGAGCAATTCCAATGGAAAACGACTACGAAAAGTTTAAG
>CAZJOU010000106.1:0-6820 GCA_964547685.1 uncultured Treponema sp.
CGGCTTTGCCGTCGCTCGTTTTGTCCCACTTTTTAGGATTTTTTTTATTGTTATCAAAATCTGCGTTTATCCGCTAACGAAACAAAGTTTCGTGAATCTGCGGGAAATTAACTTTTTCTCAAAACCTATGCTTTATTAGATAGATTATTTAAGAGGCGCAAAATAACCGCTTTCGTCGCGTCCGCTACGATTAAACAAATATGTTTCTACTTCTAGCGGAAGATACTTTTCGCCAAAGTTTGTTGGTAGCGCAGAAGTATAAGAAAAAGTGTAAAGTCCGCTTGGCTCGTCTATAAGGGCGGGCACAACACTAGACAATCCTTCTGGCTGAAAAACATAATATTCTTTTCCTTTAGTATTAGAAACTATAAAATTAAGTTCTTCGTCGCTTGCGCTTTGCGTTAAAATTACAGACGCTACAGAAATGTGGTTATTATTTAAATAAGCAGTAGATTCCGAAAGACTATAGTGCGAAAAAGCATTTAACGTAACTTTTCCTGCGGAAATAATTATAATAGCGCGCTTTCGTTCTGCATTAACAAGGTCGTTTGCTGCAAGTCTAAGAGCTAAATCAAGCGGAACTTCGTCTGAATACGCAGTTTTTAATGCAGACGCACTAAACTGAACGGCTCCATTTGGGCGACCAGAATATTCAATAGATGGAATTTTTCCTGCACAAACTATTCGCAAAGTTCCTTTATTTTCCATTGAACTTGCAATTTCGCGAACAACAGAATTAACTTGCTCTTCGTAAGGCAAAGTATAAGAACTTCTGTCTATAACAAGCGTTATGTCTGCAACATCAGAGTAAGAAGAAGCACCTAAATATTTTATTTTAGAAACAGGACGACTTTGTTCTGTAAAGTAAAAATTATTTTCGCTAAGCCCTACAATTGGGTTTCTATGTCTATTTTCAACACGAACATCTACAATTACATCTGGAAATTTAGAAGAATCTACTCGTTCAATTTGAACAAAAAGTCCGCCAACAAGTTCTTGCATTTTTGCCATTACATAAACTTCGTTTGTAATTACGTCAGTTGCAATAATGTTTCCGTTTACATCTGGAACGGCAGAAGTAAGCCTAGAAGGAGCGTTTCCTGCGTTTATATTTTCAAAAATTGCGCCAGTTACAGAATCTACGGCAAACGCTTTATTTGAATCGCAAACAACAAAATAATTTTCCCAAACTTTTAAAGATTCTGGATGTTCAAAAGTTTTTTCTTCTACAAGAATTCTTTTAAAATTTCCTGCTAAATCAAATTCATAAATTGCGCCAGTTACGTTATCTGCAACAAAAACGCTATCATTAATAATTGCAATTCCAGTTGGACCTTTTAGCCCCGCAAAGTCGTTTTGCGCATAACCAAAATAAAAAAGGCCATTTCCGTCTTTATCAAACACAGATATACGTCTATTTCCATAATCAGAAACATAAATATTTTGTCTTGCGTCTTGTGCAATATATTGCGGACCAACTAGTTCGCCAATTCCGCGTCCTTTTGTTCCAATATATTTAATAAACTTCCCTTTTTTATTTAATAGCGAAAGTCTGTCTCCAGCACTTTCTGCAATAAGCAAATTTCCGTCATCTAAGCGAATTAAATCCATTGGACGGTCAAAACCATTTAGTGGCCCCGAAATTCTAGAAATAACAATTCCGTTTATGTCTAGTTTTATAAGTTCGTTTGAACCGTAAGCTAAAACCCAAATTGTTCCGTCATTGTTTGGAACAGAAGAAACTGGCCCGCTAAAAATAAGTTCACCATTAGAAACGCCAGAAAAAGAGCCTGCTTCTGTATATTTTACGTTCATATCTGATTGGTCGGAACTTAATCTTCGTTCTTGCACAATTTCTATTTTATTCTGAAGCAAAAGTCCGCCGTAACCATTTTGAACCGCTCTTTGCCAATTTTGAACAGCAGTTCCTTCTAAACCAGAATGATAATATGCTTTTCCAAGCCAATCTAAAATTAAAGAATCGTCTGGCATGTAGCCAAGTGCTTTTTCAAATTGCATAACAGCGTCGTTGTAACTTCCGCGATAATATGCTTGAACTCCGCGTCTAAATTCTTGTGCAGCAAAACCTTCGTCCGCAGTTCTTGCAGTTCCGTTGTAAAGTCCGGCTGTAGAAGTTTGCGAAAAAGCAAAAGAAACAAATGTAAAAATAATTGCAGAGAAAAAAATCTTTAATTTTTTCATTTTCTTTCTCCATCACTAGCAAGTTTTACTTCGCGAATATGTTCAGCTATTATTTCATTATCTTTATCTAGAACTTCGGCTTTTTCAAGATAATTTTCTGCATCTTTTAAAAGTCCAAGTTTGTAATAAACGTAGCCTAAAGAATCCAAACAAGCAGCAGATTCTGGTGAAAGTTCAACTGCTTTTTTACAGCAAGAAAGCGCTTTTGTTAAATCTTTATTTTCTGTAGCAAGAACGTAGCCAAGTCCATTTAGTGAAGTTACATTATTTTCATCAATTTCTAAAGATTTTTCGTAATAAGAAATTGCAATGTCTATTTCTTTTTGTTCCCAAGCAATAAATGCCATAGAAGCGTAAACAGAAGCGGGTTTATAATCACTTTCTAAAAGTTTTTCTAGTTCAAAAGATGCAAGACGTTTTCTTCCGCTTTTTGTGTAAATAACGGCAAGCAAAAAACGACATTGAAGAATTCTGTTTAAGTCTGAACCGCTTGTAACAACTTGTTCCAAATACAAAAGAGCGTCTTCGTAACGTTTTAGTTTTGCATAGCAAAGTCCAAGATAATATGCTAAATCATTAGAATCTACGCCAGATTCTTCTGGAAGCGCAAGAAAAAAAGCAAGCGCATCTGAATATTTTTTTTGATTATAAAGTTCAATTCCTTCCGAAAGAACAGATGTTTCGCTCATATTTTCCCACCTTTGATAAACTATACTATTTTATAATGAAAACGTAATGTCGTCCACATTCAAAGCAAGCGGTTCTGCTTTTATTAGCGAAACTGCAACGTTTCCGCGAACAACTGAATAAAAATCATTATCTTTTTCCGAAGAAGAAATTGGAACTTCTCCATAAAAAACAGATTTAT
Organism: uncultured Treponema sp.; assembly: GCA_964547685.1. Lineage (GTDB taxonomy): Bacteria > Spirochaetota > Spirochaetia > Treponematales > Treponemataceae > Treponema_D. Next base: position 3,071 of record CAZJOU010000106.1, read on the forward strand.
ATTTGTTATCATTACCACTAAGTTCAGATTCTTTTACTTCTACTACATCTTTATAAATTCTATGCGAAAGTTGCGAACAAAAAACTGCGCCTGAATATTTTGGTAAAGCAAGCGCATTTACGCTTACAAACGCTTCTTCTTCCGCTTTAATTTTGCACAAACTAGAAAGTGTTTTTAAGTTTTTTGCAGCAAAATCCGCCATTGGTTCGTAAATAAACTTATCTTCGTCCGCTGTACCAGAAACAAGATAATGACCTTCGCCAACCGGTTGAATGCTTAGCGCAATTCCTGGAACGCCCATCATTACCGCTTGTCTAGCAGCAGCGCAAGTTCCTGAATAAACAACATCTGTTCCAATATTTGCGCCTGCATTTATGCCAGAAATAACTGCATCTATTTTTTGCGGAAAAATCGAACTGCTTAAAGACGAAACAACGCAATCTACTGGCGTTCCAGAACATTTCCATTCAGAATCAGAAATACGTTCAAACTCTAAGGAATTAAATGTCATTGCGTGCGAAACTGCCGAACGATTTCCAGAAGGAGCCATTACATAAACTGTGTGATTATCTTTTAATAAGCGTTTTTTTAGAACTTCAAGTCCTTCCGCATTAAATCCGTCATCATTTGTTAAAAGAAGTGTCATATTAATCTTTTAAAATCCTTACACCGTCATTTGAATGAACTTCATAACATTCTGGCTTAAATCCAAAAATTTTTTCATATTCATAAAGTTTTTGCTTAAATGGTTCAATATCTTGACTACGAATAAACGCATAAAGACAACGTCCAAAACCTTTTCCCGTAAGACGACCACAAGTTACAGGATTTCTAATAAATTCAAGATTCGGCTCTAAAGAAGCAACACGCTTTAAAATCCAGTCTATTTCTGGGCAAGAAAGATTAAAATAGTCGCGCAAACTTTCGTGGCTATGATTTACTGCGCGCGCAAAGTGCATAAAATCGTTATTTTTACATGCCGAAATTGCGTCCAAAACATCTTGATGTTCGCGCATTACACAAAGAAGTTTTCGCTTTGTATCTTCGCCAACAACAGAAAGTTCTTCGTTAATATCTGTAACATTGCTAATATATTGCCAACCGCCAAAAACGTTTGGTTTTGTTTCGCGAAGGTCGCCAAGAACAAGTGCATTTTGCGGTTCGTACAAAGTTTCTCTGTTCCAAAGTTCGTAGCGCGGAACTTTTGCATCAACTAAAAAAATGTGTTTATCTTCAAAATTAAAAGGAATGTTTGCCCAAGTATTTTTGTTATAATCTGTAACAATAAAACTTCCTTTTTCTGAAAAAAGCGCGGCAAAATTGTCTGCATTGTGATTTACTTGCTGTAAAAAAAGTTTATTTGCTCTTTCTAAAACTTGAACAAGTTTTACATCATCACAATTTAAGTTAAAAAGTTGCCACATTGCTTTTGCCGCAGCAACTTTAATTGCAGTTGTTATTCCAAATCCGGCAGAAGGAAAAATATTACTAAAAACAGTAATGTCCATTCCGCCTAAATCGTAACCGCCAGAAGTAAAACCGTAAATAACCGCTTTTATTGCGTTTGCCCATCGGTCTTCTTTTTTATATTTTAGTGATGTTATAGTTGCTTTTTTTCTATCATCTAATTGCTTAAAATAAAAATGAACGGTTGTATCTTTTCTTTCTGAAATAGAAACGTAAACCGGCAAATCCACTGCTAAAGACAATGTTTTGTCTTTAAAAAACCAAGTATTTTCCCCAATAAGATGAAAACGTCCAGGAGCAGTTGCCACAACGTCCGGGTTTACACCATATTCTGCTTTATGTGCCTCGTTTAATAATGTCATAGTAAGCTGATATTACACCTTAAAATATTGTTTTTTTGTTTGTATATTGATAATATTAAAACAATGAGCCGCATTTTACAAGTTTTTTGTATTTTTTTATCAGCAGTAACTCTTGCTCTTGGAATTCCAAACGAGCTTTATCTTTTAGGCTCGCCAATATTTGGCTTTATTGCTCTTATTCCGCTTTATTTTGTATATTCAAATTTAAAATCATACAAAGAATCTTTTTTCTTTATGTTTTTGCACGCTGGAACTGTTCATCTTTTGGCAAGTTATTGGCTTGCACATTTTAAGGATTTTGCAGCATTAACTCTTGGTGCGTCTGCTATTGGAACTGCGGTTTTAGCGGGATTGTGCGGACTTTTCTTTTATCTTCCGTTTGCAAAATTTGGTGGAGCGGAATCTAAAAAATCAATATTTTTGGAAAATAAAGTTTTTTTTAGCGCAAAAAAGATTTTTTGGTTTGCGCTTTGCTACGTAAATTACGAATGGGTAAAATCAACAGGATTTTTAGCGTATCCTTGGGGAACGCTTTGCCAAACAACTTACCATTTTAAGATTTTTACGCAAATTGCAGATATTACTGGAGTTTACGGAATTTCTTTTTTAATCGCAAGTTTTGCAGCAACTTGCGCAGAAGGAATAATTCTTTTTTACCAAAAAACTACAGAAGAGCATAAACGCTTTTCTTTATTCGGTTATATTTGTTCCACTTTTACAGTTGCACTTCTTTTTTGTTGCACTTTTATTTACGGACTTTACCAATATGCAAAACCGCGACAAATAGAAAAAGTCGTAAATACAATTATGGTTCAACAAAACGCAGATCCTTGGAAATCTGCGTCTGATAACGAAACTATTCTTGTTTCAGAAAGACTTACTAAAGAAAAACTTAGCGAAGCAAAGCAAAAAGGCTTTGATGTTGACCTTATTGTATGGAGCGAAGGTTGCTTAAAATATAGATTTCCGTCTGCAACTTCGCATTATTTATTTTATCCTTCAGAAGAACCGCTTATTGATTTTATAAAAGAAACAAATATTCCGTTCTTGCTTGGCGGGCCGTACGTTCCAAGTTACGCAAAAGACAAACATTTTAACGGCGCGCTTTTATTCGATTCAGACGGAAATTTTAGAGGCGCATATCCTAAAAATCATCTTGTGCCAGTTGCAGAAGCACTTCCTTTTGCAGATATAAAACCAGTTGCAAACTTTTTTAAGAAAATAATAGGAATTTCTGCGGGTTGGTCCGCTGGCGACAAATACACGCTATTTTTTGTTCCTTGCCGCTACCCAGAAAAACGGCCACCAGAAGTTTCTAATGTAATTTCGCTAAAAAAAAGTTACGAAGAAAGCAAAAAACAAGAAAAACCTTACGTAACTTTTAGTGCGCCAATTTGCTACGACGACGCTTTTCCAGACATTTGTTTGCCACTTGTAAAATATGGTTCAGATTTTTTTATGAACATAACAGATGATTCTTGGTCGCTTACAAAATCTTCTGAATTTCAACATTTTGTAATGTCCTATTTTAGAGCAATAGAGTTCCGCACAACTTTAGCGCGTTCCACAAATGCTGGTTATTCTGTAGTTGTAAATCCTGCTGGAAAAATTGTTATGGATATGCCACTTTTTGAAGAGCACGCAGAATTTGTGCAAATTCCAATTTACAAAAAAACAGAAACAATCTATCAAAAATTGGGAAACTGGATTCCACACTTATTTGTAATTTTAATTCTTCTTAAAATGTGCGAAACTTTTATAAACAAAAACAAAAGTTTTATTGTAAATTCCGAAAGAAAAAAATTTAAAAGCAAAAAACAAAAAAATCTGTTAAAATAAATTTAATTAACTTGAATGTCGAGTTTGTTTCGTAAACAGTAAAAAATGTACGTAGGCAAGGTTCCGATTTGAAAAACATCTG
>CAZJOU010000107.1:0-3679 GCA_964547685.1 uncultured Treponema sp.
TTTTTCACATTCTTCAAGTTTTTTCAATAAGTCCATAAAAAAAATATAATGAATTTATAGTAGATTTTCAATCTAGGCGAAATTTTATGGTGGGGGAAAGCCTAAACGCAATGGGTTTGAAAAAATGCAACGTCATTGCAAGAAGCGAAGCGACGACGCAATCTTATTTATGTGTTTACTTAAAATATTTCAGAAAAATTACAAACATTCCGATAATTTTATAAATTTAAAAAAACATGGAGAGCATTATGTCCGCACCAAAAAATCTTGAAGAATTCATTGCGAAGTTTCAGAAAATAAACGCTATGGGCTGGATTGAAACTCACAGAAGCGGACGAACAGGAATTGGAAAAACTCTTGAAGATTTGCTTGATATTGAAGAGAACAACATTGACGGACCAGACTTTGCTCAATATGAACTTAAAGCAATGCGGACAAATGGCGGCGACACACAACTTTTAACGCTTTTAACAAAATCTCCGCTTCCGAAAGGCGTGAATTCAAAACTTCTTGAAAAATACGGCTACATAAGCGATGTATATGAACATAAGAATAAAGTTTTGCATTCGACTTTGTCGGTTGGACATTTTACCGAAGTTTCAAACACTGGAAAATCTTTAAGTATTGACTGCTCAAGCAGCAAAGTTTCGATAATCGATAACGACGGAGTTTCTTTTGCGTACTGGACGGAAGAACTTTTGCAAAATGCTTTTAAGAAAAAATATCCGTTCAGCATGGTTCACGTTTATGCAGATTCTCAAGTCAACAATATCACTGGAAAAGAAGAGTTCTATTTTCATACGGCTTACGAACTTTCAGATTTTAGTTTTGAAAAACTAATCACGCAACTAAAAGAAGGAAAAGTCAAAGTTGATATTCGTATCGGTCAGCATTCTGACGGAAGTCCGCATGACCACGGAACAGGATTTAGAATTCAAGACAGAGCGTTGACCGAAATCTTCCAAAACAAAAAGGTTCTCTTTTCCGCTGACTAAAGTTTTTTCAGAATAATAATATTTTCCGTCATCATTGTGTTCACAGTTTTGCCTTTCTCATTTGTCGGGCTATTTTTTGCAGCCATCCTTTTGTTCACAATGTTCCTTGAATAGATTTTTTCTGTTGAATAGCCGAGCGTTTTTGCAAATTCTGTAATGATTATGTCAGTCCGCAAATACACTTTTTTCACTGTGCGGTTTCCGGTGACAAGAATAAAATATCCGCCTTGCTTCATGTAATGCGTCGCGGAAACGAGCGTTGTGTATAAGTCGTTGTAAAAAGCAATTACATCATTAACGCGGTGGCTTTCATCAACGCTTTCAATTTCTGCGCATTGTTCTTTTAATTTTTCAGAAAGATTCAAAATATCTTTGTTCAAGTTTTTTGTGCTTCCGCCAAGCAATTTTGAATCAAGCTGAATAATGTCGTCTTTTTGTGAAAGCCATTGCCAGGGAAGCCTTGAATACTGACCGTAAGCGACCGTTGTCTTTGAATCTCCGTAAGGCGGAGAAGTCAAAATCAAGTCGATTGAATGTTCGGGAATTTCTGAATGAACAACACGCGAATCTCCGTAAACAAGAATTTGATTACTGACGTTGTGTTTTACAAGCTCGTTGTTCTCGCTCAGAAGCTTGATATTGCGGTTCGCTGTTTTTTCAAACTCGCTCCAGACATCTGGCTCAAAATGATTTTTTAGTTTTGTGCGCGAACGGTACATCTTGAATCCGCCGTGGTCAAGAAAAGAAGTCTTACGTGAAATCTCGCAGAAAACAAGAAGATAAAATTTTTTCACTTTTTCGTCAGTGATTTTTGAGATTATATCCAAAAGCTTTGAAAGCTCGGCAATCGTTTTTTCCGAATACCAGAATTCAATATTCTTAAAAGTGATATTTTCAAAAGCGTAGTCAGCAGAGGAAAATTTTTCTTTGATTTTCGGGAACTCTGCGACCGCCGTTTTTTCGTCCAAATCTTGCAGTTTTGTCCTTGTCATAAAAACCGCAAACGGATTTAGTTCAATTCCGTAGGAATTTTTTATGTTCAGATATTTACATTCCAAAAGCGTTGTGCCAGAACCGGAAAAAATATCAAGAACGGAACTATTTTCTGTCGTGAAAGTTCTTAAAATCTTTCGTACAAGCTGCGGAATGAACCGCGCCGGATATTGATGAAGTCCGTGGTTATAAATGTTCGCGTCATAGTTTTCAAAAGTCCAGACATTTTCCCAGTCAGCAACCGAAACTGGCTTAAAATAAAGAGGATTTTCGTTGTCGAATTTCGGAAGCGATTTTTCTATGAGATTTTCCAATTCTGTCATAATTACCTTGAAAATAAAATATCGCTATTAGCGATTTTTGTCAACAATCTTTAGCTCAACATTTAAAAAAGCGCACAGTTTTTCAAGCAAATCAAGCGAGAATTCTTTTTTCCCGTTCAAAAGTTCGCTTGTGTAGCTTTGTGACAAACCAAGAGCCGCGCAAATGTCTTTTTGCTTTATTTTTTTTTCCGAAATGATTTTATGAAGTTCGTCTAAAATATTATCCTGCATCTATTTTAGTTTACGTCATTTTTGCGATTTTTGCTACTTAGCAAAAAGTTTGGTTTTATAGATTCTAAATGAGTTTTCGTACGAAAACATCACAGTGTCAAGCACAAGAATGACATACTTTTCTTGCCCTAGAAGGACGGCATTTTTTAGAAATTCGCTCTTGTAACTTCTTTCTTTTTTAAGTATTTTCTAGGTATGAAAAAGATACTATTTTCTATTCTTTGTTTAACTTTTGTTTTGGGTGGTTGTTCTAAAAAATCTGTGCAAACAAATTTTGCTTATGCAGATGCGGAATACGCTACAGAAGAATCTGCCGTAATGGATTCTGGTTCGTCTTTAAGAATGGCAAAAATGGCTGCTCCAATGGTGGCTAATTCTACTGCAAGTTCTGCAAGCGCAACCGTTTCAAAAGAAACTCTAACTTCTGCAAAAGAAGAATCAATAGAAGAATTTGAACGCAAACTTATAAAAAATGGCGACATTTCACTAGAAGTTACAGATTTAGAAAAAACTCAAAATGCTGTAGAGAATTGGGTAAAACAATTCGGTGGTTACATTTCTAATTCTAATAATGGCGAAAAAAGTTCAAATTATACAGTAAGAATTCCTTCTGAAAAATTTGACGAAGCAATGACTGCCGCTGGAAATTTGGGAACTTTAAAAAATAAAAATATTTCTACACAAGATGTTTCTGACCAATTTTACGATTTACAAACACGACTTGAAACTAAAAAAGTTTTGCGCGAAAAACTAAATGGTTATTTGGCGCGTGCAAATTCTATGCAAGATATTTTAAAAGTAGAATCGCAACTTAATTCAGTTCAAAGCGAAATAGAATCAATGGAAGGAAGATTAAAAAGACTTAATTCGCAAATTGATTTTTCTACAATCAGCATTTATGTAAGTTTGCCGTACAATTCTAAGCAAGGTGGCGGTTTGGTTTTGCCAGATTTAGGAAATGGATTTAGACATTTTGTTTCTAACATTATTTCTTACTTTGGAAAATTTGTAGCGGTTATTTTTTACGTAATTATTTGCGGAATTCCGCTAATTGCGGTTTTAGCGTTACTTTACTGGCTTTTGTTCGGCAAAGTTGGCTTACTTATAAAGTTGTACAATAAATTAAAAAGATAATTA
>CAZJOU010000107.1:3779-5070 GCA_964547685.1 uncultured Treponema sp.
TTTTTGGTGTTGCAATTATTATTGCAGCAGGAATTATTGCTTCTGGAATGACAAAAATTATAAAACAAGACCGTTCTGTTACAGTTCGTGGACTTGCAGAACGCGAAGTTGACGCAGATTTAGCAATTTGGCCACTAACTTTTACGGTTGGAAATAACGATTTGCTAAAAATTCAATCTGATATAGAAAATAAAACGTCTGTAATTACTGCGTTTCTTTCTGGTCATGGTTTATCTGCAGAAGATTACACAATTCAAGCACCAAAAATTACAGATAACACAGTAAATCCTTATATTGATAAGCAAAATCTTGTTTATAACTACATTGCAAAAGAAACAATTTTGGTGCGAACTTCTAAAGTTCAAACTGTAAAAGAAACGCAAGCAGATTCTTTGCGCCTTGCTGGACAAGGAATTGCAATTCAGCAAGATTACGATTCTAACGTTTCGTACGAATTTACTGGCTTAAACGAAATTAAACCGCAAATGATTGCGGAAGCAACCGAAAATGCAAGAGCGGCTGCAGAACAATTTGCTCACGATTCTAAAAGCAAAGTTGGAAAAATAAAAAAAGCAACGCAAGGTTTGTTTTCTATTGACGACGCAGCCGTTGGCCTAGAAGAAAAGAAAAACGTCCGCGTTGTAACAACGGTAGAATATTCGCTAAAGTAGCCGTCATTGCGAGCCGTAGGCGTGGCAATCTAGATTGCGGTTCTACCTTTAAAACTGCGGGCAAGTGTTAGTTTGTCTGCGTATTCTAGATCGCCGCCAACTGGAATTCCTGTTGCTAAGCGCGTTACTTTTACAGTTGAATGTTCTTGTAAAAGGCGTTGCAAATACATTGCGGTTGCATCGCCTTCGAAAGTTGGATTTGTTGCAATTATAATTTCTTTTACGTCGCCAGTTTGAACGCGCGTTATTAAGTTTGCAATGTTTAGTTGGTCTGGACCAATTCCGTCTAGCGGAGCAATTACGCCACCTAAAACGTGATAAAGCCCAGAATAATCGCCGGCACTTTCTATAGTTTGAACGTCTTGTGGTTGTTCTACAACGCAAATTACGCTTTTATCGCGAAGTGGATTTGAACAAATTGGGCAAGGGTCGCTTTCTGTCCAAAAGCCACAAATAGAGCAAGGTTTTATTTTTTGCTGAAGTTCGCCAAGTTGTTTAGAAAAGTTTTGCACATAAACCGAATCCGCTTTTAAAAGATGGTTTACTATGCGCGACGCACTTTTTTTACCAATTCCTGGTAAGCGCGAAAAACTTTCTGTAAGTTCGTCAATTATGTTCAT
>CAZJOU010000107.1:5170-6791 GCA_964547685.1 uncultured Treponema sp.
GACTTTATTAATGTGTCATTGTCGGACTTGATCCGACAATCTTTTGTGTAATTTTATTGAAAGATTGCCGTGTCAAGCACGGCAATGACACAAATTTATCAAAACTCGACATTTGACCTACCTAATTTTTCCGCCAACCACGTTGCCTTTGACCTACCTAATTTTTTCCGCCAACCACGCTTCCTTTAAAGGCTTTTACAAGAATATCTACTTGTGGCGGAAGTTCAACTTGTTCTTGTTGAACTTTTTCTTCCTTTAAGGTTACTTGAAAATTTAACGGAGCGTGGCAGCAACCGTTTAAAACGTCTTTTATGTGACTAATTCCGTTTTCTATTGTATTTTTTTGAAATTCCGAACCAATTGTTGTAGAAATTGTGTTTCCGTTTAATTTCCAAACGCCAGTTTGCATAAGCGCGGAACTTAAAATTGGATAACTTGTAGAAAGATCTGCAACAACTGTTCCGTAAATTTTTCCTAGTGAAATAGAAAATCCATCGGGAGCGGTAAAAAGTTCATTGCTATTGTGAATTTCTTCCGAAGAAGTTGAATCTTGTTGCAATTTTTCGTTTTCTGCTTGCTCTTCGTAACTGTTAGCAATAAATTCTTCTTGTTTTTCTATTTCTTCTGGTGGAATTTCTTCAGAATAGTCTTCTGTTGAAGCTTCTTCTGGAGGAAAATAATTTGTATTGTTTCCATCGTAAACAAACGGATTTGCCGCTGTAGTTTTAGGCGGCACGGCTCCGCCATTAGGAAAAGGGTTTTGCGCCTCCTGTGCGTTTTCGCCTTTAGCAAGTTTAGAAAACATAGTCATTCCCGCTGGAATTGGATTATGTGAATTTTGAGCATTTTGTTCTTGCTCTGTTCGTTGCGACCAACTTGATGTTTGCGTATTTTGTGAACTTTGCGACGCTTGTGCATTTTGAAAATCCTTTGAACTTTGCGCAAAGTTTTTTGAGTTTGTCGAAACAACATTTTTTGCATTTTGCGTTGCAGTTGCTTGCGTAGCATTTTGCGTTGCAACTGTTGGTGTTGCTTGTGGCGCAGTTTGCAAAAGTGCGTGCGCTTTGTCTATTGCGGCTTTTACTTCGCTTGGCGAAACATATTGTGTTAGCCAACAAAGGCGCGAAAAAGCAAGTTCTAGTTCGTAACGTGGCGAAATAGAATAGCGAATGTCGCGGTAAAGTTGCAAAAATATAGAAAGTGCGCGCTCTGTTTGAATAGAATTCCAAGAGTTTAGAACAAGAGCACTGTATCTTTCTGCAGATTGGCCAAGCAAACTTTCGCTTTTTATTCCATTTTTTAAGAGCAAAAGACTTCTAAGATATTCTGTAGCGTTAGAAATTAATTGTTCAATAGAAATTCCAGATTGTAAAAAGTTGTCTAGTTGGTTCAAAACGTCTTCTGATTTTCCTTGTGCGCAACTTTCAAAAATAGAATTTAATCGTTCAACGCCTAAAAGACCAAGTTTGTCGCGAATTTTATCGTAAGTTATGTGGTCTTCGCTAAATGCGGCAACTTGGTCAAAAAGTGTGTAGCAGTCACGAACGGAACCACCAGATTCTTTTGCAATCCAATAAAGTGCTTCGTCATCTGCTTGAATGTTCATTTCTTTGCAAGCGTC
>CAZJOU010000108.1:0-1860 GCA_964547685.1 uncultured Treponema sp.
TATTGACGGAGCAATTTTAATAATTGCTGGTGCAGGAAGCGGAAAAACTCGCGTTATAACTTACAGAATTGCACATATGCTAGACTTAGGCATTCCACAAAGCCAAATATTAGCGCTTACTTTTACAAATAAAGCTGCAAAAGAAATGGCAGACCGCGTAAAAGAACTTACGCAGCGAAAACTTCAAAATCTTACAGTTTCTACTTTTCACGCTTTTGGCGTTAAAGTGCTTCGTGCCGACATAGAAAAACTAGGTTACAGAGAAAATTTTTCTATTTATGACGAAACAGACAGAACGGCATTAATAAAAGAATGTGGCAGAGAATTAAGTTTTTCGCCAGACGCAATGGATATTTACAAAATAAGTCAACTTTTTTCAAATATAAAAACTGGAAGAAAAAACTGGCAAACAGATAACGACATGTATCGCCAACTTTACGAATGTTACCAAGAAGGCTTAAAACTTTACAACGCCGTAGATTTTGACGATTTAATTGTTCTTCCAATAAAACTTTTTCGTGAAAATCCAGAAGTTCTTGCGCGCTACAAAGAACGTTTTAAGTACATTATGGTAGACGAATTTCAAGACACAAGTCACCAACAATACGAACTTATGCGCTTACTTGCAGATAAAAACGTTGCAGTTGTTGGCGATGACGATCAGTCTATTTATAGTTGGCGTGGCGCAGATTATCAAAACATTGTAAATTTTGAAAAAGATTTTAATGTTCAAGAAATTCGATTGGAACAAAATTATCGTTCAACAGGAACAATTTTAGACGCAGCGAATGGAGTTATTTCGCACAACACAAACAGAAAAGAAAAAAAACTTTGGTCGGGCAAGGGCGAAGGCAAACCTATAGAAATTTATATGCCAGAAAACGAAATAGAAGAAGCAAATTTTATTGCAGAAAGTATACAAGGAATTGCAATAGATGAACAAAAATCTTACGACGATTTTGGAGTTTTAATAAGAGCAAATAGTCAAGCACATTACATAGAAGAAGCATTTTTGCAAGCAAATATTCCTTACACAATTAGTGGCGGAACAAGTTTTTTTGAAAGAAAAGAAATAAAAGACGTAATAAGTTATCTTCGCGTAATTGCAAACCACGATGACGACATAAATCTTTTGCGAATTATTAATATTCCGCGCAGAGGAATTGGGCGGGCTGCAATTCAAATTCTTAACGACGAAGCCGCAAAACTAAATTCAACTTTGTGGGAAGCAATGCAGTCGCTTATAAATGCACAAGAAAGTTCTGCAAGCGACACATTAAAAGAAGATTTATCTGATTTTGTAAATTTAATTGAAAATAACAGACAAAAACTTTTAAGCGGACGTGGACTTTCTAAAAAAGTTCGCGAAATGATAGAAGAAATAAATTACAAAGATTATCTTATAACCGAATATTCAAAAAGCGAAAAAGCTGTAAGATTTAAATTAAAAAATATTGAACTTTTACTAGAAATGATGGAACACTGGGAAATTGACCCAGACAACGAAAATCCAAGTCTTTTTAATTATTTAAACCGAATTACGCTTATGAGCCGCGATAACGGAGATGACGAAAACTTAAAAGGCAAAGTTAATTTAATGACAATTCACGCTTCTAAAGGATTAGAATTTCCAGTTGTGTTTATTGCAGGCGCAGAAGAAGGGCTTATTCCGCACCAACGTTCTGTTGACGAAAATGGCGGAAACGTAGAAGAAGAACGACGACTTTTTTACGTAGCAATTACAAGAGCGCGCGAAAAACTTGTAATTTCTTCGTGCCAAAAGCGACGAAAAATGCAAAACATTGTAGAGTGCGAACCAAGTCGCTTTTTAGACGAAATTCCCGCAAATCTTGTTGAATA
>CAZJOU010000108.1:1960-6768 GCA_964547685.1 uncultured Treponema sp.
ATTGCTAGCCGTAGGCGTGGCAATCTTAATCTCTTAAATGCGATATTTTATCTTTTTGCCAGTTCCTTCGTAAAGTTTCTTTCTTTGCGCAGTTACGCTATCGTCAGAAATGTACGAATCAAACGAAGTCATTTTATCTATTACGCCATTTGGTGTAATTTCCACAATTCTATTCGCAACAGACTGAATAAATTCGTGGTCGTGGCTAGTAAAAAGCACAACTCCAGGAAACTGAATTAATGCTTCGTTTAAAGACTGAATTGCTTCCAAATCCAAATGGTTTGTTGGGTCGTCCATTATAAGAACATTTGCACCAGAAAGCATTAATTTAGAAAGCATACAACGCACTTTTTCGCCACCCGAAAGAACCTTTACTTTTTTTAGCGATTCATCACCAGAAAAAAGCATTCTTCCTAAAAAACCGCGCACATAAGCGTCGTCTTGCTCTTTAGAATATTGCTTTAACCATTCTGTAATATTATAGTCGTTGTTAAAATATCTGGAATTATCACGCGGAAGATACGTGTGGCTTGTAGTTTGTCCCCACAAAACTTCGCCAACTTGCTGTTTTTTTACGCCATTAATTATGTCAAAAAGCGCAGAAATTGAATTATGTTCAATTCCAACAAAAGCAATTTTGTCTGTACGCCCAACATTTAAGCTAAAATTTTTTAAAAGTTGAATTCCATCTTCTTCGTAATCAATTCCTTTTATATCAAGGACATTATTTCCAATTTCGCGGTCTGGCTTAAAATTAACATAAGGAAATTTTCTTGTAGAAACAGGCAAATCTTCTACAGATTGAGCCAACTTATCGTAAATCTTTTTGCGGCTTGTTGCTTGTTTTGATTTTGCAGCATTAGAACTAAAGCGAAGAATAAACTCGCGCAAATCTTTCATTTTATCTTCTGCTTTTTTCTGCTGTTCTTTTGCTTGTTTTTGCATAACTTGCGTCATTTGATACCAGAAATCGTAATTTCCTGCAAATTGCGTAATTTTTCCGTAATCAATATCGCAAATATAAGTGCAAACTGTATTTAAAAAGTGTCGGTCGTGACTTACAACAATAACCGTATTTTCAAAGTTTAAAAGCCAATCTTCTAGCCAAGAAATAGATTCAATATCAAGACCGTTTGTAGGTTCATCAAGCAAAAGAATATCTGGATTTCCAAAAATTGCTTGCGCCAAAAGCACACGAACTTTTTGAGACTCGTCCAAATCGCTCATCATTTTGTCGTGAAATTCTTCTTCCAATCCAAGACCAGAAAGCATTTGTTCAATTTGATTTTCCGCTTCGTAACCGCCAAGTTCACCAAATTCTGCTTGCATTTCACTTGCTTTTATTCCGTCTTCATCAGAAAAATCTTCTTTTGCATAAATTTCGTTTATTGCGTTTGTAAGTTCGTAAAGTTTTGGATAACCCATCATAACTGTGTCTTTTACAGAATATGCGTCATAAGCAAAGTGATCCTGTTTTAAAACTGCCATTCTTTCGCCTGGCGTAATTGTTATAGTTCCAGAATCGTGTTCAATTTCGCCAGAAAGAACTTTTAAGAACGTTGATTTTCCAGCGCCATTTGCTCCAGTAATTCCGTAGCAATTTCCATTTGTAAACTTAAGGTTTACATCTTTAAATAGCGGTTTTTCGCTAAAACTTACACTAACATCACTTACAGTAATCAATTTAATTTCCTTTTAAACGTTATTTTTTTCCAAAAAATGCTTTAATTTTTGCAAACAAACCTTTTTTCTGAACTTTATTCGTCTGAACATTTTGCTTTCCATACGAATTTTTCGTATTTTTGGCATTTCTTACGCCATTTAAGTCCTTTGCATTTTTATAATTTTTGCTATTATAACTTTTTTTTGCGCCCTTTTCGCCTTTTCGCTCATAATTAGAACTTGAATAATTTTTGTTAGCCTTAGAACCGTACTTTTCTTTATAAAGTTTCATACGTTCTTCGTAAGAAAGACCTTCAAGTTCACTTGGATTAATCTTAGAATCTGGATATTTTTTATAAGATTTTCGGTAACTTTCTGATTTTCCTTTGTAATTGTCGCGCGAATAAGATTTTTCGTACGGTTTTTCGCTAGAATATCTTGAATGTTCAGATTTTCTATAACTAGAACGGCTATCTTTTCTTTCAAAATCGTGATTATGAGAATAAGAACGTCTGTGTCCCCCATGGAATTCTTCGTCATCTTCGTGGCCATATTCTGTTTTAATATAAGTTCCCGCACTTTTATCTTCTGCCATTTGTTCAGGATACGCAACTTTACTAGGAATTTGCATTTCTATGTAACGTTCAATAGCTGGAAGATTATAAACATCTTGTTCAGAACAAAAAGTATATGCTTTTCCAGACTTTCCTGCACGAGCCGTTCTTCCAATTCTATGAACATAATTTTCTGCTTCGTTCGGTAAATCATAATTAATTACCATTGCTAAATCTGTTACATCAATTCCGCGGGCTGCAACATCTGTTGCAACTAAAATTTTTAACGTTCCAGCCTTAAAAGATTTTAAGATTGCAAGACGTTTTTTCTGCGGTAAATCGCCAATAATAAAATCTGCATTTAAATCGTTTAACAAAAGTCGTTTTGCTACAACTTCGCAAGTTCGCTTTGTGTTGCAAAAAACTATTGCACTTGCTGGATTTTCATTTTTTAAAATTCCAATCAAAAGTTTCATTTTTTCATCACTAGAAACGTGCAAAAGTTCTTGGTCAATTTCTGAAACAGTTATATTTTCCGCTTGAATTTCAATTTCTTTAGGGTCGCGCGTATATTCCCAAGCAAGATTTTTTACGTAAGTATTTAAAGTTGCGCTAAAAAGCATTGTTTGGCGTTCTTCGCTTTTTGGAACAAGTTTTAGAATTTTTCGTAAATCAGGATAAAATCCCATATCAAACATTCTGTCCGCTTCGTCGCAAACAACAAAAGCAGCATTAGAAAGGCTAAGATTTCCGCCTTCGCAAAGGTCAATAAGACGTCCCGGAGTTCCAATAATTATATCAACGCCACGTTTTATAGCAGCAATTTGTTTTTCGTAACCTACCCCGCCATAAACGCTTACAGTTTTTAAACCAGAAGGCCCACACAAAGTTTTAGCTTCTTCTTCAACCTGAACAGCAAGTTCCCTTGTTGGAACCATAATCAACGCTTTCTTTCCTTTATTTTCTTCTTTAGAAAGCATTTCTTGTATTATAGCAACAAGATAAGCTGCAGTTTTTCCAGTTCCAGTTTGCGATTGCACATACAAATCAGAACCGTCCTGCGACATTCTTAAAACTTGTTCCTGAACAGGAGTACAAGTTTCGTAACCGGCATCGGAAAGCCCTTTTAATAAATCACTATTTAAATTAAATTCTTTAAAGTCCATAAAGATAAATATAAACGTTTTTGAACATAGTTACAACCGTATTTGACGCGGAAGCCCTTCGTTCATAATTGGATTTAACTCGCCCTGAATTAAAGGTCGAATATAACGAATTGCGTCTTCTGTAACATAATCTTCTGTAATCCATTCATCTGGAACTTTTTTTTCTACATTTGCAATTTCGTGAACATCAGAAAGAATATACGAAACTCTATACGGAACATTACTTTCGCGCTTCATACAAACAACTTTTCCAGTTAATTTTTGAACAACCGCAGCATAAACAGCAGTTTCTCCGCAATTAAACGCTTCTTCTATATCAGTAAAACTTGCAAAATGACTTGCGCAACGTTGCAAAGTAGAAATTTCAATAGCCCGCGCTTTTATGTTCATTTTTTCTTTTATTAAACCTTCAAGATACTTTGCAGAGCCGCTCATCATTTTGTGACCAAAAGCATCTTCTGAACCATTTTCGGAAGAAAGTTCGCAAACAAAACGTCCATCTTTAAGCCTAACACCTTCGCTAAGCGCAACAACACAATATTTTTTGCTATTAACAATTTCTTCCACACGACGCAAAAAATAATTAACATCAAAAACTTTTTCTGGCAAAAAAATTAAGTCAACACCTTCAGAATCTTCGCC
Source organism: uncultured Treponema sp. (assembly GCA_964547685.1). Taxonomy (GTDB): domain Bacteria; phylum Spirochaetota; class Spirochaetia; order Treponematales; family Treponemataceae; genus Treponema_D. The sequence continues at coordinate 5,985 of CAZJOU010000108.1, forward strand.
ACGAACAAGCCCCGCGCTAGCCGTAAGCCAACCAGCGTTTCGCCCCATAATTTCTACAATGGTAACCGCTTTGCAGTCATAAATTCTGCAATCGCAAACAAGTTCTTTTAAAGTTGTAGCAATATATTTAGCCGCGCTTCCAAAACCCGGCGTGTGGTCAGTAATTGCAAGGTCGTTATCTATAGTTTTTGGAACGCCAATAAAACGAATGTAGCTATTTATGCGCAAAGCAAAATCACTAAGTTTTTTTATCGTATCCATAGAATCATTTCCGCCAATATAAAAAAAACAAGTGACAGAAAGTTCATTTAATTTCTTAAAAATTTTTTCGTACAAATTGCGGTCTTCATCAATTTCTGGAAGTTTATAACGGCACGACCCCAAAAAAGACGCAGGAGTTCTTTTTAATAAATCAATATCAATATTGCTAGTAAATTTTAAATCCAAATCAACATATTCGTCATTTAAAAGCCCCTTAATTCCGTGCAACATTCCATAAACTTTTTCTGCACCAGAATTTTTTGCAGCCTTATAAACTCCAGCCAAACTAGAATTTATAACACAAGTAGGTCCACCAGATTGCCCAACAATTACATTAAATGCCATTTAGAACTCCAAAAACCAAAAATAATCCCAAATTAACTAAAAATAATTTAGCATAAACTTATATAGCAAGCAAGAAATAATTTTTTTTTATTCGTGCGGAGGGTTTAATACCCCGACGCTTGCGGCGAAATAAAGGGTATTGAACCCGACTGCAATACCTTATGAGAAAGAACGATAC
>CAZJOU010000109.1:0-6765 GCA_964547685.1 uncultured Treponema sp.
AAATGAACCTTTTTCTAGCAAGTTCTGAGTTTCTAGCGCAAAAGAAGAAAAAGTTGTAAAGCCACCGCAAAGTCCGACTTTTATAAAAAGCACAAGTTTTGGATTTAGCGAATTTTTTTGTGCAAGCGCAGAAATTATTCCAATAGCAAAGCAGCCAATTATGTTTATTAAAAAAGTTTTAATTGGAAAGCCACTTTTTGGCGAAGCGGAAATTAAACCTATAAGATAGCGTAAAACTGCGCCAAGTGCGCCACCGAAAGCAACGACTAAACAAGAAATCATAACATCTCCATATTTTTTTACATTTCTAAAAATAACTATAACTGTTTGGTTTTTACGATTCAACTGAAAAATCGTCATTATGAATTTAATATTTTTGGCGATTTTTGATGTGGAATCTACAATTTAAAATTTTACAACTTTTAAAACATTTTACGATTTTTGTTCATTAACGAACAAAATGTACGCATTGAACTTCTATTTAGGAAAAAATCAATTTATTTTTATTCGTGCGGAGGGTTTAATACCCCGACGCTTGCGTCGAAATAAGGGGTATTAAACCCGACTGCAATACCTTATGAGAAAGAACGATACCGCAATGCTTGCATCGCGGTTCGGTCATTCTGAATCAATTAAGAAATGGAGGTTTTATGCGTAACTTTTTAAATAAATGGCTAGAAAATGATACAAAACTTACAACAATTTTTGCAGGAATTTCAGCACTTGCGCTTGTTATAAGTTTATTTGGTATTTTAAAAAATTTTTTACTATTTGATATTGCATGGATTGCTATTATTTTATGTGGAATTCCAATTTTAGTTGGAGCATTTAAAGGCGTTTTTTTTGAACACGATATAAAAGCCGACGTTCTTGTTGCTATGGCACTTGTTGCTTCTGTTTTTACAAAACAATTTTTTGCAGCTGGCGAAGTTGCACTAATAATGCAAATTGGTTCTCTTTTAGAAGATTTTACTTCTAGCAAAGCACAAAAAGGAATAGAAAAACTTATAGATTTAACTCCGCAAATGGCGCGAGTTTTGCGTAACGGAAAAGAAATTTTAATAAAAGTGGAAGAAGTAAAAATTGGCGACATTTTGCGCGTTTTTGTTGGCGAAACAATTTCTGTTGATGGCATAATTTTAGAAGGCGAAACTTTAATAAATCAGTCGGTAATGACAGGCGAAAGTATGCCAGTTAATAAAATTTCTGGCGACAAAGTTTTAAGCGGAACCTTAAACTTATCTGGCGTTTTTACAATGCGCGCTGAAAAAATTAGCGAAGATTCTTCGCTTCAACGAATGGTAAAACTTGCAAAACAAGCAGAAGAAAATAAAGCACCAGTTGTTACGCTTGCAGATAAATGGGCAACGTATCTTGTTCTTGTTGCGCTTTTTTGCGCAGTTGTTACGTGGATTTTTACAAAGGATTTTATGCGCGCAGTTACAGTTTTAGTTGTTTTTTGTCCATGCGCTTTTATTCTTGCAACTCCAACAGCGGTTCTTGCTGGAATTGGAAATGCAGCAAAATATGGAATTATAATTCGTTCTGGAGCGGCGCTTGAAAAATTTTCAAAAATAAATTGCGTTGCTTTTGATAAAACTGGAACTTTAACTTATGGAAAAATGCAAGTTACAGAAATTTATCTTGCAAAGTCGAATAATGAAAGCTTAGAAATTCAAACACAAGAACTTTTTCGCCTTGTGGCAGCGGTAGAAAAATCAAGTGAACATCCAATTGGAAAAGCCATTGTAAAAAGTTTTAATGAACAAATTGGTGGCGAAATTCCTTTGGCTAAGAATGTAAAAGTTTTTAAGGGAAAAGGAATTTTTGCAAATATAAACGAAAAAGAAATTTTAGTTGGAAAAGAAAACTTATTAATTGAAAACGGAATAGAAATAAATCAAAAAGAAAATGCGAATATAGAATCTTCTGAATTTTGTAAAACGAAAATTTTTGTTGCTATTAACAAGAAGTTTGTAGGTTTTATTGAACTTTCGGACTCGCTTAGGAAAGATGCTTTGCACACAATAGAAAAATTAAAAAATAGCAAAGTAACTCCAATTCTTCTAACTGGCGATAACGAAAGTGTCGCAAAAAAAATTGCTTATAAGTGTGGAATTAACGAAGTTTACGCAAATCTTCTTCCAGAAGAAAAAATGCAAATTATAAAAGAATATTCTAAAAAAGGCAAAAAGGTTTGTATGATTGGCGACGGCGTAAACGATGCGCTTTCGCTTGCAACTTCGGATGCTGGAATTGCAATGGGCGGAATTGGAAGCGATGCCGCAATAGAAGTTTCGGATGCAGTTTTGGTTAGCGACGACATAAAGCGAATTCCGTATCTTTTTAAACTTACAAAAAAAGTAATGAAAAAAATTAAAGTTAATATTATTGCGGCTATGATTATAAATATTACTGCGGTTGTTCTTTCTGCTTGTGGAATTTTAAATCCAATTACTGGTGCGCTTTGGCATAATTGTGGAAGCGTTTTTGTTGTTGTTAATGCAGCACTTCTTCTAAAACTTAAAGATTCACAGTAAAATAAACTTATGGACAGACGTCAACAAAAAACTAGAAATGCGATAATTAGTGCATTTGAAATTTTAATTTCAAAAAAGCATTATAATAAAATTACTGTGCAAGAAATTATTGACCAAGCAAATATTGGTCGTACAACTTTTTATGCGCATTTTGAAACAAAAGAAGATGTTTTAGATTCGCTTTGCGAAGATTTGTTTTCACATATTTTTAATGAAGATTTGACAAAAGAACTTACACATGATTTTTCAAAAACAAAACATTCAGAAAGTTCAATGCTTACGCACATTTTGTATCATTTAAAAGAAGACAAATTGCGATATAAAAAGCTTTTTTCTGGGCAAAGCGCAGAAATTTTTTGGGAACGATTTAAAATTTTATTTTCTGAAAAAATTAACGAAGCAATTAGCAAAGGAATATGGAAAACTGAAAAAAATATTCCAGAAAGTTTATACACAGAATTGTACATTTCTAGTTTTGTTGAAACTTCTAAATGGTGGTTTAGTAATTCTTGTAAAGAAACTCCAGAACAAATTGTTGGATATTTTAACGATTTTTGCGGATTTTAACTTAAATATAAAATTCTTTCGCTATTTGTTTTAAGTTTTCTGCAATGTCGCCACAAATTGCTACTGAACGGTTTCCTTGTCCGAACGGAATAACAATGTCTTTTTCTAAGTTCATTGCAAGATAATTCCAGTTTGGGTTTTGCAAAAAAAGATTCATTATTGGCTTTTTTAGGAATTGATTATTTTTGCCAACGCCAAGTTCCCAAATTAAAAGTTTTTTATCTGCATTTTCTGAAACAAAGTTTTGAAATCTTTTAAATTGATTTTTCCATTCTGGCGATTCCATTTGCGTTCTAGCAAAATTACCTTCCGCTTCAAAAATTTTGTTTTTATCAAATCCGTTTATCTGAAAATGAGTATCGCCATTTGTTGTGATGATGAAATAATTTTTGTTTTTTGCAGATGCTGAAATAAATTCAGCATGACGAACTTTCAAAATTTTTAGCAGATTTTTCATTACTTCGCTTCCGGCATAATCTTCTATTAAATACTTACGAACCTGCAACATATATTTTTCGTGTTCACTTTGTGGAATTTGTGCAAAAACTCCGCTTATAAGATTTGGAATTCCGTATCTTTTGCGGAAGTAGTCAAAATATTTTTTAAAATCGTCATTATCTGCAAAAATGTGGTAACCTTCTGCAATAGAAAGTCCGTTGCTTGCAGTTATTAAAATTGCGTCTGCATTTTTTATAAGATTTTTTGCTTGTTCAAAATTGTTCATAAGTTTTCTCCTTAAATTTTAGCTACATCTTCCAAAACTTTTGCAATGTCGCCTTGAATTGCAATTCCTTTGTTTTCAGTATCTTTTGGCAAAAGTGCGTGCTCTTTGTTTACGGTAATGTAAAATGCGCCAGGCAGATTTTTTGTAAGCGCCCAAAACGGTTCTTGAATAAACATTGGTGTCATTCTTCCAACGCCAAGTTCCAAAAACAAAATCTTTTTTCCGGCAGCAATTTGGTTTGAAAGATAGTCGCTTGCTTTTTGATATTCTTCGTCATATTTTGTTCCTTGCAAAAAATTTCCGTAGCCGCGAACCCAGGGGAACGCTTCTCCGCCACAATGTGGACAACGCGGAATTTTATCTTCTGGAATTGCGGTGTTTTCGCCCATTTCGCTAAAAAGTTCGTTTACAGTTTTTACAGAATCCCAAGTGTCATCTGTGCAACAATTTTCGCACTGAAAAAATCTGTGGTCGCCTTGAAGTTCTGCAACTTTGCTTTCTGGATACAATTTTACAAACTGTGTGTCTTGGTTCGTTGTAATTACAAAAAAATCTTTGTCTTTTAAGATTTTGTCTAAATCAAGATAAGGTTTTCTAATTGGTGCGTTAAGCGTTGTGTGCAAAAACGTAATTAAATATCCCCATTTTTCTGCGCTAGAGTCGTAGCGGTAAAAACTTCCTTCAAATGCTCCGTTGAATCCGTATTTTTTTGCGTATTTTCCAAAATATTTGCGGTAAGTTTCGTTATTTTCGTAATAAAAATCGCCACCGCCAGCCGCACTTAATCCAGAAGCGCCACCAACTACAACACAATCGGTCTCGTTTACTTTTTGCGCAAACGTTTTTATTGCGTCATCGTAAGGAATTTTTTTGTCGCTTAATTCAAATGCGCTTTGCCCGCGATTATAAATTCCCCAGTAATTCGACGAATAATTCATTTGCGCTTGGTCAACTAATTCCTGATAAAAATTATTGCTAGAGTTAAAAATCATATTTGCCTCCATTTTATGCAGGAGGGCGGACAACCGCCCTACGCCCGCACTTCGTTGCGTGCTACCCACCGTGCGGGGACACCCCGCAACGCCCCGTTTTATTTTTCAAGTAAAAAGATAATTGAAAAAAATTAGAAAGCGAAATACATATTTTTACAAATTGTAAGATAATTGACACATTGTCTAAAAGTGTTTAGAACTTAATTATGAAAAACGAAACTAAACTTGACCGCAGAACGCTTTATACAATCAACGCAATAAAGGACGCGTTTCTTTCTTTGATTGAAAACTCGTTATATTCAAAAATCAACGTAAGTGCAATTTGCAAAGCCGCGGAAATTTCGCGCGCAACTTTTTATCTGCATTTTGAAAGTGTTGACCAAGTTTTAGACAGCGTAATTGATGATGCGCTTTTGTTTTCTGAAGAAGGGCAGGGAACTATTGTTGATTTAGCAGACGCATTTGAGGCAGGGAAAACTAAAACAGAAAAAATTACGAACGCGCTTCTTCCGGCTTGCCAAAGAATTGCTGATTCAAAAAAATATCATAACTTGTTTTTACAAAGCGAAATTTCAAGCCACATAATTATGCGCATTTTTAGCCACGAAAAAGATAAAGTTGTGCCAGAACTACAAGAACGAAGCGGGCTTTCGCGCGAAGATTCAGAGTTTCTTTTTCATTTTATTTTGCACGGAACTTTTAGCGTAAACACTTTGCTTGGCTGGCAAAAAAACGAAAAATGGTTTCACGTGCAAGAACTTCTTTCTAAGTTCATAAAAGCCGGAACAGAAAATGTAAAAAAATAAGGCGTCTACGATTCTTTTACGCTTTTTCCGCTTAAGTGTTCTGTTTTAAGTTCTAAACATTGAACGGCTTTTAAGTTTTTTTCAATTTCCATTTGAAGATAACCTTCTGGTGCTGGAAATTGTTCTGTCAATTTTTCAAGAATTTGCATAATTCGTTTTTCGTCTGTAACTTTGTGAATTCGACCAAATGCAATTACGCTTTTTACGCGATTAAACCATTCACCTTCGTTTTTGCCTTCGTCTTGCAAAACGCAAATAGAAACTTTGTCGCATTTTTCAATCGCGTCGATTTTGTGTCCGCTTTTTGCTCCGTGAAAACAAAAACTTTCTGTTTCTTCATCGTACCAATAATTGATTGGAATTCCGTAAGGATAATCGTCGTCGCCCAAAACCGAAAGAACAGCACGATTTTGATTTTTAAGAATTTCGACACATTCTTCTTTAGAAAGTTCTTGCTTAAATCTGCGCATTTTTCTAAACATATAAAACCTCGCTTTCTTAAAGTTTACAACTTTGTTATTACAATTCCAACGTTTTTGCGCTAATCCATTTTCTGTTTTGACGTTCAAAAATTGTAATGTTATTAACTTCAAAATCTTCTATTAAATTAAGTTCGTTCATAACTTTTAAAGCGTCTGTGGAAACTCCCGCCGGAATGTCGCGGTTTGCAACTGTTAAATGCGGAGTAAATGGTCGCTGGTCTTTTTTTGTGCAAAACGGAGCGGCTTTTATTACTGCGTTAAAAACTTTGTCGCGAAGATTTGTCCATTTTTCATCTTTTAGAACTTTTGCAAAAATAGTTCGGTCGCCAAATGCGCTAAAATTTTGAATGTGCGCCGTAAATTTAAGTTCGCTAGAGTAGGGAAGAATTTCAGAAATTATTGCGTTTTCTAAATCTTTTGTGGAATATTCTTGTGGCAAGCGAAATGGCGGAACAAGCGTTACATGAATTGGTGTTGCAAAACCAGATTTGCAACCATATTTTTCGTTCATATAACGCCTACAATCTTCTAAAGTTAAAGTTATGTCGTCTGGAACAAGAACGCCAATAAAGTGCGTTTGCTGTGGAAAAAAGTTTTGTTTCATTTCTACGCTGAAAAAGGTAACATTTTTATTTAGGAAAGTAAAGAATTGTG
>CAZJOU010000110.1:0-6706 GCA_964547685.1 uncultured Treponema sp.
TGGAACATACTAACTTCAAATTCAACAATTCCGTGCCGAGTTTTTAAGCGATGCTCTTCGTTAAATTTATTATAATATTTTTCAAGGTTTGTCATAAATTAATTAATAATCGAAAGTTTGATTTTTATTGGTTCATCAAAATTATCTGTGCTTCCGCAGAAATCCGTTTTTGCTGCACACGGTTGAGGCTGTAAGGAATTTTATCTTACCGGTTGCTACGCAACCTCAGCCCTCAAAGTGTTCGCAAAAGCCGGTTTCTGCTCCGCACAGATAATTTTTATTGAGTTGCACTAAAATCAACATTTGTAATAATTATTTTATACTATTAAACGCGTCATCGACTTTTTTGCACCATTCTTCTTTTTCGGATTTAGAAAGATATGTTGCCTTAAAACTGTTTTCTATTAAAGTTTTAATTTCTGGCAAAGTAAAATTTGCTTCGCTAAAAAGTTTGTAATATTCGTCGCAAAGCGAAACTTTAAAGAAAACTGGGTCGTCTGTGTTTACAGTTACAAAAAGTCCTTTGTCAAAAAATGTGCGAATTGGATGTTCAGAAATTGATTTTACATATTTTTTTGTAAATACGTTACTTGTAGGGCAAACTTCTAGCACAATGTTTCGCTCTTTTAATGTTTGCATAAGATTTTCGTCTTGAACGGCGGAAATTCCGTGTCCAACGCGGTCTACGTGCAAAATGTCTATTGCTTCCCAAACCGATTCTGGACCAACATCTTCGCCAGCGTGAGCTACAACTTTGTAGCCTTCTTTTTTTGCAAGTTCAAAAACTTCTTTGTAGTCGCGACACGGACCTTTGCTTTCGGCTCCGCCAAGTCCAATTCCGATTATATTTTTGCTTGGAAATTGTTTTAGCAAGTTGTAATTTTTAAGTGCGTTTTCTATTCCAAAAGTTCGGCTTACGTCCATTAAAAGTTTTACGGTAATTCCGTGTTTTTTTTGAATTTCATCTATTTTTTTGTCAAAGATTTTTACCATTTCTTCGTATTTAAAGCCATTTTTTAAGAACGAAGTTGGCGCAAAAAACGCTTCTGTATAAACAATTCCATTTTCTACAAGATATTTTGCTAAATCGTTAAAAATATAGTCAAAATCTTCTACGGTTGTGTAAAGTGCTTGAATTTTTAAAAATGCTTGAATAAAGCCGTTTAAATCATCGTAAGTAAAAAGGTCTTTTATTTCTTTGTCAGAAATTTCTTTCCCATTATTTTTTTTATATAAACTTTTAATTGATTCAATTGAAGGAACTGCTTCTATATGAAGATGAATTTCTGCTTTTGGAACAGTTTTTATAAATTTATAAAATTCGTCTTTATTCATAAAATTCTCCAAATCAACGTTTTTGCTTGCTCTTTATTTAGGCATTTTAAAAACGGATTTTTATATTTTAATAATCGGCAGTTTTTTTGTAAATCTTTAGAATTGAATTTGTGCAATGTTTGAATAATGAATAATGAATAATGAATAATTAAAAAAAGTAAAAAAAATCCTAAAAAGTGGGACGCAGGCGAAAAATTCTATTTTTTCTAAACCACACTTTTTAAAAATTTGCAAGCAAAATAATTTAAAAAATTTTTGTTGTAAATATTGTATAAAAACGCTAGTAATAGTATAGTCATATATACAACGACACTAGATATAGCGTAGTTCAAAAAAACGAATGCGCTGCAAAAGTGCTAAAAATCAAGTACAAAAGGGTGGGAAAAAAGTGAAAATTATTAAGCGAAACGGCGAAGAAGTTATCTTTGACATTAGAAAAATTGTAACAGCCATAGAAAAGGCAAACAATGCAGTTCCAGAAAGCGACAGAATTTCTGAAGAATACATTCAGGCAGTTGCAGCAAAAGTAGCAAACAAATGCCATGCAAGCAAAGTAGAAATGAACGTAGAAGCCATTCAAGATTTGGTAGAAACCGAACTTATGAGAATTGGCGCATTTAACATTGCAAAACTTTACATTACTTATCGCTACCGCCACGCTCTTATGCGAAAAGCAAATTCAACAGATAAACAAATTCTTTCGCTTTTGGAATGTGCAAACGAAGAAGTTAAGCAAGAAAATTCCAACAAAAACTCAACTGTAGTTTCTGTTCAACGCGACTACATGGCTGGCGAAGTTTCTAAAGACATTACAAAACGATTTTTGCTAGACGAAGACATTGTGCAGGCGCATAACGAAGGAATTATTCACTTTCACGATGCAGACTATTTTGCTCAGCACATGCACAACTGCGACCTTGTAAACCTAGAAGATATGCTACAAAACGGAACTGTTATTAGCGGCACAAAAATTGATCGCCCACATTCGTTTTCTACGGCCTGCAACATTGCAACACAAATTATTGCACAAGTTGCTTCTTCGCAATACGGCGGACAAAGCGTTTCTTTAGCGCATCTTGCTCCATTCGTAGACGTTAGCCGCAAAAAAATTGCAAAGGAACTTACAGACACAGAAAACGAAACTGGCGTAAAATTTTCTAAAGAACAGTTCGACTCTATTGTAAAACGTCGCCTTGCAGACGAAATTAGTCGCGGTGTTCAAACTATTCAATATCAAGTTGTTACGCTTATGACAACAAATGGTCAAAGTCCGTTCGTAACAGTTTTTATGTACTTAAACGAAGCAAAAAACGACCAAGAAAAATCAGACCTTGCTTTAATTATAGAAGAAGTATTAAAACAGCGATATAAAGGCGTAAAGAACGAAAAAGGCTATTGGGTAACTCCTGCATTCCCAAAACTTATTTACGTTCTTGAACCAGATAATATAGTAGAAGGTTCAAAGTATTATTATCTTACAGAACTTGCCGCAAAATGCACAGCAAAACGACTTGTTCCAGACTACATTTCCGAAAAGAAAATGTTTGAACTTAAAGAAGGCAACTGCTATCCTTGCATGGGTTGCCGTTCATTTCTTACAGTTTACCGCGACGAAACAGGCAGACCAAAATTTTACGGAAGATTTAATCAAGGCGTTGTAACAATTAACCTTGTAGATGTTGCTTGCTCTTCTGGCAAAGACAAAGAACTTTTCTGGAAAATTTTTGACGAACGCCTTGAACTTTGCAAACGTGCGCTTATGTTGCGACACAAGCGACTTTTAGGAACTCCAAGCGATGTTGCTCCAATTTTGTGGCAAAACGGTGCGCTTGCTCGCCTAGAAAAAGGCGAAAAAATAGACAAACTTTTGTTCAATGGCTATTCTACAATTTCTTTAGGCTACGCTGGACTTTGCGAATGTGTGCGCTATATGACAGGAAAACCGCACACAGATCCAAGCGCGACTCCTTTTGCATTGGAAATTATGCGCTATATGAACAAAAAATGCGCAGAATGGCGCGACCAAACAAACATTGCGTTTAGTTTGTACGGAACTCCGCTAGAATCTACAACTTACAAGTTTGCAAAATGTCTAAAACGTCGATTTGGCGAAATTCCTGGCGTTACAGACAAAAATTACATAACAAACAGCTATCATGTTCACGTAACAGAACCAATAGACGCTTTTGAAAAACTTACATTCGAAAGTCAATTCCAAGAACTTTCTCCGGGTGGTGCAGTTAGTTACGTAGAAGTTCCAAATATGGAACAAAACATTCCGGCCGTAATGGCAGTTCTAAAACATATTTACGAAAATATTATGTATGCAGAACTTAACACAAAATCAGATTGTTGCCAAAAATGCGGTTACACTGGCGAAATTCAAGTTGTAGAAGACGCAGATGGAAAACTTATTTGGAAGTGCCCACAGTGCGGAAACACAGATCAGTCTACAATGAATGTTGCACGACGCACTTGCGGTTACATTGGAACACAATATTGGAACCAAGGTCGCACGCAAGAAATTAAAGAACGAGTGCTTCATCTTTAGTTTTAATTAAAATGTGGGGCGGAGCCCCGCCCCTAGCACGCACTTCGTTGCGTGCTACCCCACCCAGCGGGGCAAAAATTGTTTTGCTCTTAGCCCCGCAACGCCCCATAAAATTTCAAAAAAAATCTATAGGAAAAATATTAGGTTTTTATGTATTACGGAAATATTAAAAAATTCGATGTTGCAGATGGCGAAGGTGTTCGCGTTTCGCTTTTTGTTTCTGGTTGTAGAAACTGTTGCCCGGGTTGCTTTCAACCGCAAACTTGGGATTTTAACTTTGGCAAAGAATTTACAAAAGAAACAGAAAGCGAAATTTTAGAAGCACTAAATCGCCCATTTGTTCAAGGTTTTAGTTTATTGGGCGGCGAACCTTTTGAAGTAGAAAATCAGCAAGTTTTAGCACCATTTTTACAAAAAATAAAAGAAACTTTTCCTAACAAAGACATTTGGTGCTGGACCGGCTACATTTTAGAAAAAGATTTACGCGAAAATTGCCGTCGCTACGTTCCTGAATACACAGATTTAATGCTAAATTGCATAGATGTTCTAGTAGACGGACCATTTATTCAAGAAAAGAAAAACCTAATGCTACGCTTTCGCGGCTCAGAAAATCAACGCCTACTTCACCTAAAAGACGGCGAAGTTGTAAGCGTAGAATAAGGTTTTTGTTATGGCTCAGTTCTACTAAACGACTGAATCTTGGAAATGCTGTCATTGCAAACCGAGTTTTCTTACGAAAACATCGCAGTGCTTGACACTGCGATGTTTCTGTAAGAAACTCGTTTGCAATCTACAATAAGTAGATTATCGGGTCAAGCCCTGCGAGTTTGCATAGCCAAACTCGTGTAATAATGACATTTTTTTTCAGTTGAAATGTCGAACAGAGCCTTTGTTATTTTCTTTTTTTGTTTTCTACAATTTCTTTTGCTCTGTTCATTGCGCTTTCTATGTTGTCAAAAATGTTTTCGCGACCAATTCTATCTGCCATTCCTGTTCGTTCCAACAAAATGTAAGGCTGAGTATTAATTCCAGAAATTACAATTGTAACGCCTTTTCTGTCGCAAGCGGCTTTACACTGTTCCAACGCTTGAATTCCGCCTGCGTCTAAGTAAATTGTGTTTCTCATTCTTATTAATAAAACATCAAACTCTGCGCCGGCACGTTCAACTGCAACTTCAAACTTTCTAACAGTTGCAAAAAATAGCGGACCTTCTATTTCGTAAACAATAACGCCAGTGGGAACATCAAGTTGCTCTTCCGTTCCGTCGCCTGTAATTCCAGAAACAATAGTTTTTCTACTTTCTTGCACAGAACAAACGTCTATCATCTTTTTTATAAAGAAAAATGCCGCAAAAATTAAACCAATTCCAATTGCATAAGTTAAATCTACAAAAACAGTCATTAAAAAAGTAACTGTTAAAACTGTAATATCAGATTTTTGACCTTTTAATAACTTTCTAATTGCAGGAATTCCAGCCATATTCCAAGCAACACTCATTAAAACTGCCGCCAAAGCCGCCATTGGAATATATTCAACGTACTTTCCGAACAAAACCATTATTAAAAGCAAAACTATTGCATGAATAATTCCCGCAACAGGAGTTCGCCCTCCGTTATTAATATTTGTTGCTGTACGCGCAATAGCACCAGTTGCCGGAAGTCCACCAAACAAAGGACTTACAATATTTGCAATTCCCTGCCCTATTAATTCATTGTTAGAATCGTGCTTTGTTCCTAACATTCCGTCTGCAACAACCGCAGAAAGTAGCGATTCTATAGCAGCCAAAACTGCAATAGAACAAGCCGTCGGAAAAACCGTTCTTATTGTGCTAAGACTAAAATCCGGAAGCGAAGGTTTTGGAAGTCCGTTTGGAATAGAATATCTGTCTTTTATAATATCAGTGTGCCAAAAAGAATTTTCACCTGCAAAATGCGAAATTAGCAAATTTATTAAAGTTGCAAGCACAATTACAATTAGCGAACCCGGAATTTTTTTTGTTACTTTTGGCCACAAAAAAATAATTACCAAACAAACAAGTGCCATTCCAAAAGAATAAAAATTAATTGATTTTATAGACGCTGCATAAACTAAAATTTTTCCAACAAAATTTCCTGGCATTTTTAAGTATTCTTTTCCAAAAATTACCATAGGAAATTCTGGCGAAAGACCAAAAAAGTCGCCAATTTGACCCGTTGCAATAGTAACGGCGATTCCTGCTGTAAAACCAACAACAATAGTGTATGGAATAAACTTTACAAGTCCGCCAAGTTTAAAAACTCCAAGCAAAATTAAAATTATGCCAGCAAGAACTGTTGCAGTAGCAAGCCCCGAAAAACCAAGATTTGGATTATTTACAATGGCATAAATTATTACTGTAAATGCGCCAGTTGGTCCACCAATTTGGCAACGAGTTCCACCAAAAGCCGCAATACAAAATCCGGCAACTATAGCCGTATAAAGTCCAGTTTCTGGGCTACATCCACTTGCAATAGCAAACGCAATAGAAAGCGGCAACGCAACAATTCCAACAATAACGCCCGCAATAAAATCGCTTAAAAACTGCTTTGCACTATAATTTTTAAGCGTGTTCACCAACTCTGGTTTATACATTTTTCCCTTCTTTTATGACAAATTAACATTTTTTGTCATAAAGAGCAACAGATTGGTGTTTTTTTGGGCGTTCCCTGCTTCGCAGGTCGCTTCTTACATATTTAGCCCAAATGTCGACTTTTCAATACAAAACAATAAAAATTGGCTGTGCGGAGCAGAAACCGGCTTTTGCGAACACTTGCAGGGTCGGGCTGCGAAGCAGCCGCTAT
>CAZJOU010000111.1:0-2219 GCA_964547685.1 uncultured Treponema sp.
CCCAAATAGCGTTTTTATTCTTTCGCTCACGGAATTTTCAAGTTCTATAAATTGTTTTTTTAAGTTTTCGCTTGGTTCTGGCAGTTGGTATTTGTAAAAGTAGCGTGTAAACGGAATTTCTGCACCTGTTTTTATTATTGGCTTTTTGGCAGAAAGATTTTCTTCAAAAAAGGCTTTTGCGTCTGGCACGTGCGGCAAAACTTCGCGAGCCATATAATCGTCAATACTTTCTTTGCACGGCACAATCTCGGTGTCTTTGGTTTCCTTGTCGTAAATTATGTTTCCGTTTTTGTCTTTTTGAACTTCGGCGGTTTTATCCATAACAGAAAGTCCATCTGCAATTTTTTCTAACAATTTTGAATCTGTAGTTACATCTTTTAAAATATCATAAAGAATTGGCTTAAACTTTTCCGGTGAAGCATAAACTGTGTTGCTTTCGGCGGATTTCAACACGTTCACAATATTTTCGTAAAATGGCTGATTCTTTTTGTAATTTTCTAGCCGTTTTTCGTCTGCTCCGCTAAGTTCTTCAGCATTTTCTAGTTCATTCACTTTTGCTTCGTCATAAAATGCAGAAAGCGCACCTTTAGAAATCATTGTTGCTATTCGTTCTTCTGTAATGGCGTAACTTCGTTGAAGCGGCTGCATAACAGTATATTCGCGGTACATAAAATCTTCGTTATTAAAAATCTTTACACGCCCGTTTTCTGTAAAATCGCTATAGAGTTTTGTAATTTTTTCGCGGTCTTCTTTTGTGATTTCGTTACTTTTGTTTCCTAAAGATTTTCTTAATTTGTGGCAGATAGAACTTGCATCAATTAATTGAACTTTTCCACGTCGCTCTGCCTTCTTATTCTTGCTCAAAACCCAAATGTATGTTGCAATTCCTGTGTTGTAAAAAAGGTCTGTTGGAAGAGCGATAATTGCTTCTATTAGGTCTTTTTCTAAAAGATAACGGCGAATTTGACTTTCTCCGCTAGAAGTTCCACCAGAAAACAAAGGGCTTCCGTTTTCGATGATTGCAGCCCGTCCGTTTTCATCGTTCATTTTGTTTACGGCACTCTGCATAAACAAAAGCTGCATATCGCCACTTCCTGGAACTCCAGCAGGAAATCGTCCGTTTTCTTTTTTCTTTGCTTCTTCCAAAACCGCTCTTTCAACGCCTTCTGCGGCATCTTTTCCACCCCAAGCAGTTCCAAATGGCGGATTTTCAATTACAAAACGCATTTTCTTTGTAGGAAAGCAGTCTTTTTTCATTGTGTCCATTTTGCGAATGTTCGTAACGTCTTGCCCACGAATTAGCATTTCTGCCATACACATTGCGTAGGATTCTGGATTTATCTCCTGCCCGTACAAGCGAATTTTTGCAGTTGGATTAAACGCACTTAAAAAATTGTAACTTGTGCTTAACATTCCGCCAGTTCCGCACGCTTGGTCTAAAATTGTAATTTCTTTTTGCGGTTCTTTTAGGTCTTCAGAACCTTCGCTTAAAAGAATGCTAACCATACACTTAATAATGTCGCGTCCTGTGTAGTGGTCGCCCGCCTCGGCATTTTCTGAAAATTTGCGGATAAGTTCTTCAAAAATGTAACCCATTTTAATGTTATCAATTGTTTTTGGGCTAAGGTCTATTTCGCTAAACGCCTGCACAACAGAAAAAAGTCTATTGTTCGAGTCCATTTTTTCAATCTGCTTTTTAAATTCAAGATTGTTGATTATGTCTTGTGCATTCGGAGAAAATCCTTCAATATAACTTTCAAAATTTGTTTTAATTTTTTGGCTATCGTTACAAAGTTCTTTTAATGTGTATTTGCTTTTGTTATAAAACTGATAACCCGCAATTTTTTGATAAATCAGGTCTGGAGTTTCATCGTTATTTTTTTCATCTTTTTCTACTTGAGCAATGACTTTATCTTTTGTTTCTTCTAGTGCACACTCAAAACGCCTAATAATTGTCATTGGAATTATTACTTCTTTGTATTTGTCACTTTGGTAAGTTCCACGCAATTTGTTTGCTATTGACCAAATAAAATTTACTTCTGTAGAAACGTCTACTGGTGTGTCATCAATTATTATGTTTGTTGTATTTTCTGGCATTTTTTTCTCCGTTTGGAATATTTTAAATATACATTGATTCGGAATGTTTTTGTAGCACTTTTGCTCAACAAAATGATTGAAAAAAAAACAAATTTTATATATCTTATAATGATGTGTCATTT
>CAZJOU010000111.1:2319-6697 GCA_964547685.1 uncultured Treponema sp.
TTTTGACACAGTTTTAGGAGTTAAAAGTGTATAAGGCGAATAATTATGATTTTACGGTTGAGCAGTTAGGACCTTGTAAATTTAATTCACCTATTCAACTTTCTACAGTTGTAGGTGATGCCTGTGCAAATTACGTGCGCGACGATTCTTTTGTGCGAAACAGAATTAACGTTTTTAGCAAAGATGAACCAAATTCTGTTGATTCCACAAATCTTTTACAAAAAGCTGGTCCGCGCGAAAAAATATATTTTGATCCTAAAAAGGTAAAAGCTGGAATTTGTACTTGTGGCGGTCTTTGTCCTGGCTTAAACGACGTAATTCGCGCTGTTGTTCGCTGTTTGTGGAACCGCTACGGCGTTCGCGACATTGTAGGTTTTCGCTACGGCTACCGCGGGCTTTTCGCAGATTCTAACCTTGAACCAATGAAACTTAATCCAGATGTTGTAGACGAAATTCATAAAATTGGCGGTTCTTTTATTGGAACAAGTCGCGGTGGTGGAAATCGCATTGCAACAGATGGCGTAGATACAATAGAAAAAATGGGCATAAATATGATGTTCGTTATTGGTGGCGACGGAACTCAACACGGTGCGCTTGCAATGGCAGAAGAAATACAAAAACGTGGCCTTGATTGCGCTGTTGTTGGAATTCCAAAAACTGTAGATAACGACTTTTTGCTTATTGACCGTTCTTTTGGTTTTGAAACTGCTGTTCAGCAAGCAAAAGACGCAATCGCTTCTATGCACATGGAAGCGCGTTCGCAACCAAATTGCGTTGCACTTATAAAACTTATGGGTCGCGAATCTGGCTTTATTGCAACATCTGCGGCACTTGCTTCGCACGAAACTAATTTCTGCCTTATTCCAGAAATTCCATTTGATATGGAAGGTCCAAACGGATTTTTAGCAAATCTAGAAAAACGTTTGCTTGAACATAAACACGCAGTTGTTGTAGTTGCAGAAGGCGCAGGTCAGGAATTATTTGCCGCAAGTAACGCAACAGATGCTTCTGGAAACAAAATTTTAGCAGACATTGGCGTTTATTTGCGCGACAAAATAAAAGAATATTTTGCAAAAAAGAATATTCCTGTAGATTTAAAATATTGCGACCCAAGTTACCAAATTCGTTCTGCAGTTACAATCGCTTCTGATTCTGTTTATTGTGAACGTCTTGGCAATAACGCAGTTCATGCAGCAATGGCTGGAAAAACAAAAATTGTTGTTGGTCTTGTTCACGACAAATTTGTTTACATTCCAACAAAAATGGCTATTGCAAGTCGCAACTTTGTAGACCCAGAAGGTGCTTTGTGGCGCGACGCTTTGGACGCAACTGGGCAACCAATTCTTATGGTAAATGACGAAAAGAAAGCAAAAAAATTAATGCGCGAAAAACTTGGCATGTAAGTTTACTTGGTCATTCAAGTAAACTAAAACAACCATTATTGCGAGTAAATTAAAGTAATCGTCATTGCGAGCCGTAGGCGTGGCAATCTATTATGGCAAAGAAGATTTTTCAGAATGTTTATTATATTCCGGGTTCAACAAATGTTGGCGTTATTTCTGTAAAAGGAAAGCGCAGAAGCAAAGCAAAAGATATTTATCTTATAGATTCTGGCGGAAATTCTGAAGATGCCGAACGCATTTATAACGAACTTAACAGTCTTTTTCCAAAAAAAACAGGCGGATTTAATCTTGTTGCAATTATAAACACACATTCGCACGCCGATCATTGTGGTGGAAACGCTTTTTTTGTAGAAAAAACTGGTTGCGAAATTTGGATTAGCAAAATTGAATCTGGTGGTTTGGAATTTAATCTTTTGCAAAGCATAATAACTTGCGGTTCTATGCCACTTCCGCATTTACAAGCAAGTTATTACGTTGCAAAGCCTTCTAAATCAACTAAAATTATTAGCGAAAACACAGAAATAAAACTTCGCGACGGCGCAAAAATTAGTTTTATGGCTCTTCCTGGTCATTATTTAGAAATGCTTGGAGTTTTATACACAAATAAAAATGGCGAAACTGCTTTTTTTCCGGGCGATGCTGTTTTTGGCAAAATGCACGTTCTAAAATATTGGATTTCTTATCTTGTAGACTTAAAAGCTTTTAAGCAAACTTTAGAAAAACTTAATAACACTAATTTTGATTGGTACATTCCAAGCCACGGCGAAATGGTTAGGCGCATTCAAGAAACCGTAGAAATGAACAATATTGCTATTCTTTCTACAGAATATTGCATTTTGCGCGCCTTAAAAGACGGAAAAAAGTTACCTTTTAGCGATTTAATGAAAGCCGTTGCAGATATGAACGACATAAAACTGCGCACTCCACAATATTTATTAATTGGTAGCACAATCCGAGCGTACTTATATTATCTTTACGAAGAAAACAAAATCGACTGCGCAATGAGCGAAAACCGCTTGCTGTGGTTCAAAGTCTAATTAATAGGTCAAATGTCGAGTTTTAATGTATTAGCAAAAATGAACTTTCGGCAAGAACCCGATTATGAAAAACGGCTTCCGCGTTCGTGTAATTGTGGTGGTTGAGCCAGTCGAAACCACCAAACTCATTTTTCATTCTACACTTGTGTTGTTCACTCACTTGTGCAGATGTTTTTCAAATCGGAACCTTGCCTCCGTACATTTTTTACTGTTTATTAAGAAAACTCGACATTTAATCTATTACTCTTTCCATTCTTCTATTATTTTTACGCCACTAGAAGTTCCTAGTCGATTTGCGCCTGCGTTAAGCATTTCGGCTGCGGTTTTTGCGCTACGAATTCCGCCAGAAGCTTTTACGCCAAAATCTTTTCCAACTGCTTTTCGCATAATTTCTACATGATGTGCGGTTGCTCCGTTTGGTAGCAAATTTCCGCTAGAATCTTTTGGCGTTGCAAATCCTGTAGAAGTTTTTACAAAATCTGCGCCTGCGCTAACTGCGCATTTACAACATTCAACAATCGCTTGGTCAGAAAGAAAACAAGTTTCTAAAATTACTTTTACAATTACATTTTTATTCTGCTTTTCGCCAGCATTTTTTGCAGAACGAACAACGCAAGAAATATCATTTTCAATTAAATCAAATCTAGAATCTAATGCTTCGCCAACGTTTATAACCATATCAACTTCATCGACACCGTTTTTTACCGCTTGTTTTGCTTCTGCAACTTTATCTTCTGTTGTAGTTGCGCCTAGCGGAAATCCAATTACAGTGCAAACTTTTACGTCTGAACCTTTTAGTTCGTTTGCACAAAACGAAACAAAAATTGGATTTACACATACAGATTTAAAATTGTATTTTTTTGCTTCGTCGCAAAGTTTTTTAATATCTTTTTCTGTAGCCGTTTGCGCTAAAAGCGTGTGGTCAATAAGTTTTGCAATTTCTTGTTTTTTCATAATTTTATTATAGCAAATACATAAAAAGTCGCAAATCGATATTTACGCTTTTACGTTTTTCTTTAATGCTTCTATATAACTTTCTGCGTAACGCGAAAGAACTAAGTTCTTTTTTGTTATTATTCCTACTTTCATAATTTCGTTATATTCTAAAGGTCGCGCAACAATATTTTTTCCGTTAAGTTCTTCGCTAATTACGCCAGAACTTACTGTAAAGCCATTTAATCCAATTAAAAGATTAAATAACGTTGCTCTGTCGCGAACACAAATAATCTTATTCTGCTCCATACTAGAAAAAGGTTCTTCTGCAAAATAAACCGAATTATGCTGCCCTTGTTCAAAAACCAAATACGGATAGTCGGCTAAATCTTTTACAGAAACAGACTTTTTTTTGCAAAGCGGATTTTTATCGCTAATAAAAACGTGTGGCTTAGCGGTAAAAAGTTCGGTAAAAATTAAATCGTTTCTTTTTAAAAGTTTTCGAATAACATCTTCGTTTTGCGAACTTAAATACAAAACGCCAACTTCGCTTTTTAAGCGAGCAACATCGTCTATAATTTCAAAAGTTTGAGTTTCGCGCAAAGTGTAATTGTATTTTTCGCCACCAAATTTGCGAATTACGTCAACCATTGCGTTTACCGCAAAAGAATAATGTTGACACGAAACACTAAAAAATGGCGCATGACGCGCTTTTCCGGCATAAGTTTCTTCTAGCAAATCGGCTTGTTCTAAAACTTGCCTAGCGTAACCCAAAAAAACTTCGCCTTCTTTTGTAAGTTCAACGCCTTTATTTGTGCGCGAAAAAATCTGAACGTGCATTTCTTCTTCTAGCAAATGAATTGACTGCGTTAAACTTGGCTGAGAAATAAACACTTTTTCCGCCGCTCCAGAAACAGTTCCACTTTCCGCAACCGCAACGGCATATTTTAATTGTTGCAAAGTCATTTTATATAAGTATAAAAGATTTTTTTTTGTGGGGGAAGT
>CAZJOU010000112.1:0-2618 GCA_964547685.1 uncultured Treponema sp.
TCAGAATAGCCTTCGCCTGTGTATATTTTGTAACGTTTCGGAATTAGATTTTCGTCGCACCATTCGCCGTTAGTTAGAACGGAAAAGTCGCTAATCAACACTTTTTCGTTAGCAAAAAAATGGTCAATTCGTTCCCATTTAGAATCGTAATAATAAGAACCTGGCTCTACTAACGTTCCGAACGCATTTTTCCAGGCAGAATAAACTTCGAAAAAAGATTGCAAACCATAAGTTTCGTTTTTTACATCTTCTAAAATTTTAGAAAATCTAACATTTCGATTTTGCCTTAAAAGCAAACTTACATCTGAATCAATATTTGCACTTTTTAAAGACGAAAATTCTAAAATATCTTTGTTAAAATCGCCACAAGCAATAACTGGATTTTGCGAATTTTCCAAAAATCTAGAACACAAAACCGACTCTTGCCATTTTCGCCAAATTTCAGATTCTTCTGCGCCACCAGATTTCGATTTCCAATGATTTACTAAAAGACAGTAAGTTTTTTCGCCAGAAGAAAATTCAACTTTAATAATTGGGCGCATAGAAGGTTGCTTCGCTTTTTCGGTTCTAATATCTAAATTATGAATTGTCATTTTAAAAAGTGGCAATTTAGAAATAACTGCGCAACCAATAGAATCGCCAGAATTTTTTGCAAAACAAGAATAATTCCAATTATTTTTAGATGACCAACTATTTCCTGCTAGTTGATTTGCAATATCATAAATTATTCCTGCATTTTCTATTTCTTCAAAAACAAAAATATCTGCGTTAATTTCTTTTATTGCCGAACAAAGTTTTAAAAGTCGCGCTTTGTATGCGTCTTGTCCCCAAGTTTCAGATTTTCTAAATTCCGAATATTCAATTCCGTCGTTTTTGCCGTCAAAAAAAGTTTGAACGTTCCAATTTACAATAGAAATTGATTTTGAAGATGTTTCTTTAGCGGAACAACTTGAAAAAGCAAAAAGAAAAATCAAAGAAAAAACAAAAGCATTTTTTTTCATAAAACCTCTGTGATAAGTTTTTAAAAATATAGATTTGTGGAAATTAAGTCATTCCGAACTTGATGCCTTCGGCGACCTTCGGTGCGGAATCTCCGAAAAGAAAAATTGTCAGTGCTTGCCTGCGGCGACCTTCGGTACGCAAAAGCCGGTTTCCGCTACGCACTAACAATTTTTATTGTTTTTCAAAAAAAATACAGAACGTAAACTTTTCCCAAAATCTATAAATTATAAAACTCTCTATAATATATATAGATTTTTTTTTAACAAAACTGAAATAAATCACAAAAAAAAAATTCATTTTTTTCGCCATCTAGTTAAAAAACGTAATCTTTGCTAATATAAAACTATGAAAATAAAATCGCAAAAAGCAAATCTTTCCGGGCTTGTTCACGTGCCAGGTTCTAAAAGTCATACAATTCGTGCTTTACTTTTTTCTTCTCTTGCAGAAGGAACTTCTTATATAAAAAATCCGCTAGGTGGCGCAGATTGTGTTTCTGCAAGCAAAGCCGTTCCATTATTTGGCGCAAAAGTTGACACTTCGAATCCAAAAGAATGGATTGTAGAAGGCGCTGGAAAAAATGCTCATCTTCCAAGCGATGTTGTAAATGTTGGAAATTCTGGCTCTCTTTTATATTTTATGAGTCCAGTTGCAGCAACTTTTACTGGTTGGACAGTTTTTACAGGCGATGAATCTATTAGAAAAAGACCAATTTTGCACGTTGTAGATGCTTTACGTCAACTTGGCGCAGAAGCGTATATTTCGCGTCCAGAAAAAAACGCTCCACCTTTAATTATAAAAGGTCCACTAAAAGAAAACCAAACAATTGTTACAGACGGCGTTTTAAGTCAATATATTAGCGGAATTATGATGGCTGCAAGCCGACTTAACGGAACTACAAATATTGAACTTACAAATCCAAAAGAAACTCCTTTTTTAAATATGACGCGACTTTGGCTAGAAGAAATGGGGGTAAAATTAGAAGTTAGCAAAGATTACAAACACATAAAAGTTTCTGGTCCAGTTTTAATGAAAGCGTTTAACAAAGAAATTCCAAGTGATTGGGAAGCAGTTGCTTTTCCTTTAGTTGCTGCTTTAATTTCCAAAAGCGAAGTTACAATAGATAATATTGACTATTCTGGAAGTCAAGGCGATATGGAAATTGTTAACGTTTTACGACAACTTGGCGCAAACATTGCGGAAGACAAAGTTCACAATACGCTAACTGCAAAATATTCGCGCCTTTCTACAGAAAATTTGCCAAACAAAGAGCTTCACGTAAATCTTTCTGGCTATCCAGATGCAATTTGCGCTTTAGCAGTTGCAGCGTGCTTTACAGAAGGAACTATTATTATAGAAGACATTGGCGTTTGTCGTAAAAAGGAAACCGACAGAATTGAAGTTATGCAAAAAGAACTAGAAAAACTAGGAGCAACAATTCAAACAGGAAGCGATTGGTTTAAAATTATTGGACATAGTCCAATAAATGCAGACGGTTCAGAAAATAGCGAATGGAAAATTCATGGTGGAGAAGTAGAAAGTTACGATGACCACAGAGTTGCTATGAGCCTTGCAGTTTTAGGACTTGGTTTAAAAAATGGCGAATCTGTAATTGTAAA